>NZ_JBEXCV010000197.1:0-13577 GCF_040605455.1 Embleya sp. NPDC005575
TGCGGCGAGCTCTCGCCGCACGACCGCCCGCGGCCGATATGTCGCCGTCCCCGCTCATCTCAGACCCGTCGCATGACGGCCACCACGCGGCCCAGGATGGTCGCCTCGTCTCCCGGAATGGGCTCGTAGGCGGGGTTGTGCGGCATCAGCCAGCGATGCCCGTCACGGTGGCGCAGGCGCTTGACGGTGGCCTCGCCGTCGATCATCGCCGCGACGATGTCGCCGTTCTCGGCGACCGGTTGGCGGCGCACCGCGACGTAGTCGCCGTCCATGATCGCGGCCTCGATCATCGAGTCGCCGCTCACCTTGAGCAGGAACACGTCACCGTCGCCGACGAGCTGGCGCGGCAGCGCGAACACGTCCTCGATGGACTGCTCGGCCAGGATCGGGCCACCGGCCGCGATCCGGCCGACCACCGGTACGTAGGACGCGGCCTGCGCGCCGCGTTCGGCGTGCGGCCCGGCCGGCGCAAGCGGCCGGCCGCCGTCGGGCGAGCGCACCTCGTAGGCGCGCGGCCGGTGCGGATCACGGCGCAAATAGCCCTTGCGTTCGAGGGCCATCAGCTGGTGCGCGACGGAAGAAGTGCTGGAGAGGCCGACGGCCTCGCCGATCTCCCGCATGCTCGGCGGATATCCGCGCGACTCCACGGAAGTGCGGATCACTTCCAGGACGCGCGTCTGGCGCGGCGTCAGCCCCCCCGCCGGACGCCGCGTCACACCGCCCTGGACCTGCCCGTTCTCGGTGCCCGGGGCGGGCGCCGGGGGTGGCACGGTGGCGCTGTGCGGGTGTTTCGCGGGGAGGGTTTCGGTGCGGATTCCGGGGTGGATGGCTCCGGTGGCTTCTCCGGTCACGGCTGGCCCTTTCGACGGATTGCTCGCACGTGAAGAACGGTAGTCGGGTTCGAAAGGTTGCGCCAAACACACGTTCGAGTGAATTTAGGCCAATCCGATGGCGATCATTCGGTTCCCGCTGTAGTAATCGTACATACATTCGAATTCAGCGCGGAAAAGGGATGACTTCGGGCGCCCGATATGTGGCATCCGTGACCCGTGCGTCGCGACACGCCGGCCGGACGGGTCAATTTTCCGCCACCTGCGGGCGGTGACCTGCGGGGATGACGAGAGGTCACCGCAAGCTCTCCGAGTGTCTGCGAGTCGGCTTGCAGCGCTCGGGGTCGCGGTCTACCGTAGCCACTACATCTTGTGGTCGAGGGCGTTGAAGGAGCCCACAAGTTGTGTTTGCCGTATATACCATATTCCCGGAGCGCACCGGACGGGCCCCTTCGGGGCGGCCCTCGGGGCGGGGGCGCGGCAACGACCGGGCACGCTTCGCCATACCGCGCGCGGCACGCACGGGCAACACGTACGACCTGCGTCTCAACGAGGGGGAGAGGGAACCGCATGCACTGCCCCTTCTGTCGGCGAGCGGACAGCCGCGTCGTGGACAGCCGGACCACCGACGACGGCGCCGCGATCAGGCGCCGGCGATCGTGTCCGGACTGCGGACGGCGCTTCACCACGATCGAGACCGCCTCGCTCACGGTGATCAAGCGCAGCGGCGTCACCGAACCCTTCAGCCGGGACAAGGTCATCGCCGGCGTGCGCAAGGCATGCCAGGGTCGCCCGGTCACCGGCGACGCGCTGGCCCTGCTCGGCCAACGGGTCGAGGAGGCGGTGCGGGCCACCGGGTGCGCCGAGTTGACCACCCACGACGTGGGCCTGACGATATTGGGCCCGTTGCGGGAGCTCGACGAGGTCGCCTACCTGCGGTTCGCGTCCGTGTACCGAGCCTTCGAGTCCCTGGAGGACTTCGAGGCCGAGGTCGCCCTGTTGCGCGCCGGTCGCGCGGAGTCGGCGGAACCCGCGGTGCCCGTGGACGCGGCGAACAGTCCCGCCTCGGACTGATCGCGGATCACCAGAAATCAATTCGGTAGCACACGAACGACGGACCACCCGACCGGTCGGCGGGACATCCCCCGGGATGCTTCCGGCCTGCCCACGGCGTTGTTCAAAAGAGGAGACGGCATGACAGAGACGACGAGCGGCTCAGCACGCGGTTCCGGTCGGTCACGACCCGGTAAGGGCCTGCGGATCGAGCGCGTGTACACGACCCCCGGCGTCCACCCGTACGACGAGGTGGTCTGGGAGCGTCGTGACGTCGTCATGACCAACTGGCGCGACGGCTCGATCAACTTCGAGCAGCGCGGCGTCGAGTTCCCCGACTCCTGGTCGGTGAACGCGGTCAACATCGTCACGAGCAAGTACTTCCGCGGTGCGGTGGGCACGCCGCAGCGCGAGTGGAGCCTGAAGCAGCTGATCGACCGGGTCGTCAAGACCTACCGCAAGTCCGGCGAGGAGAACGGCTACTTCGCCGGCCCCGCCGACGCGGAGATCTTCGAGCACGAGCTGGCGTACGCCCTCCTGCACCAGATCTTCAGCTTCAACTCGCCGGTCTGGTTCAACGTCGGCACCGCGCAGAAGCAGCAGGTCAGTGCGTGCTTCATCCTGTCGGTCGACGACTCGATGGACTCGATCCTGGACTGGTACAAGGAAGAGGGGCTGATCTTCAAGGGCGGCTCCGGTGCCGGCCTGAACCTGTCCCGGATCCGCTCCAGCAAGGAACTGCTGACCTCGGGCGGCAACGCCTCGGGCCCGGTCTCCTTCATGCGCGGCGCGGACGCGTCGGCCGGAACCATCAAGTCGGGCGGCGCCACCCGCCGCGCGGCCAAGATGGTGGTCCTCGACGTCGACCACCCCGACATCGAGGACTTCATCGACACCAAGGTCAAGGAGGAGGAGAAGATCCGCGCGCTGCGCGACGCGGGCTTCGACATGGACCTCGGTGGCGCCGACATCGCGTCGGTGCAGTACCAGAACGCGAACAACTCGGTCCGGGTCTCGGACGAGTTCATGAACGCGGTCGAGCAGGGCAAGGAGTTCGGCCTGCGCGCCCGGATCACCGGCGACGTGCTGGAGACGATCGACGCCAAGGCGTTGTTCCGCCGGATGGCCGAGGCGGCGTGGGCCTGCGCCGACCCCGGCATCCAGTACGACGACGAGATCAACAAGTGGCACACGTGCCCCGAGTCGGGCCGGATCACCGCGTCCAACCCGTGCTCGGAGTACATGCACCTGGACAACTCGTCGTGCAACCTCGCGTCGCTGAACCTGATGAAGTTCCTGCGTGAAGACGACACGTTCGACGCGGACAAGTTCGCCAAGGTCGTCGAGCTGGTCATCACCGCGATGGACATCTCGATCTGCTTCGCCGACTTCCCGACCGAGAAGATCGGCGAGACCACCCGCGCGTTCCGTCAGCTGGGCATCGGCTACGCCAACCTGGGCGCGCTCTTGATGGCCACCGGCCACGCCTACGACAGCGACGGCGGCCGCGCGCTGGCCGGTGCGATCACCTCGCTGATGACCGGCACCGCGTACAAGCGCTCCGCGGAACTGGCCGCCATCGTCGGCCCGTACGACGGCTACGCCCGCAACGCCGAGCCGCACAAGCACGTCATGCGCCTGCACGCCGAGGCCAACGACGCCGGCAAGCGCATGGACGACCTGGACGCCCCCGTGTGGGACCTGGCGACCAAGGCGTGGAAGGACGTCGCCAAGCTCGGCGACAAGAACGGCTTCCGCAACGCGCAGGCCTCGGTGCTGGCCCCGACCGGCACGATCGGCCTGATGATGGACTGCGACACCACCGGTGTCGAGCCCGACCTGGCGCTGGTGAAGTTCAAGAAGCTGGTCGGCGGCGGCTCGATGCAGATTGTCAACGGCACGGTCGCCCGGGCGCTGGGCCGGCTGGGCTACCAGCCCGAGCAGGTCGAGGCGATCGTCGAGCACATCGCCGAGCACGGCCACGTGGTGGACGCGCCCGGCCTCAAGCTCGAGCACTACGAGGTGTTCGACTGCGCGATGGGCGAGCGCACCATCTCGCCGATGGGCCACGTGCGGATGATGGCGGCGATCCAGCCGTGGATCTCCGGCGCGATCTCCAAGACGGTCAACATGTCCGAGGACGCCACCGTCGAGGAGATCGAGGAGATCTACTTCCAGGGCTGGAAGCTCGGCATCAAGGCGCTGGCGATCTACCGCGACAACTGCAAGGTCGGCCAGCCGCTCTCGGCCGGCAAGGGCGAGAACAAGGGCAAGGCGGACGACGGCAAGTCGACCGCGGCCCCCGTGGTGGAGAAGGTCGTCGAGTACCGCCCGGTGCGCAAGCGCCTGCCCAAGGGCCGGCCCGGCATCACCACGTCCTTCTCGGTGGGTGGCGCCGAGGGCTACATGACCGCCAACTCCTACCCGGACGACGGCCTCGGCGAGGTCTTCCTGAAGATGTCCAAGCAGGGCTCGACCCTCGCGGGCATGATGGACGCCTTCTCGATCGCGGTCTCGGTCGGCCTGCAGTACGGCGTGCCGCTGGAGACCTACGTCTCCAAGTTCACCAACATGCGCTTCGAGCCGGCCGGTCTGACCGACGACCCGGATGTGCGGATGGCGCAGTCGATCGTCGACTACATCTTCCGTCGCCTGGCGTTGGACCACCTGCCGTTCGAGACCCGCTCGGCGTTGGGCATCCACTCCGCCGCGGAGCGCACCCGGCACCTGGAGACCGGCTCCTACGAGCCGGACGAGCCGGCCGCCGCCGAGGACATGCGCACGCTCGCGCAGTCCGCGCCGGTGGACGCCGCGCCCAAGGCCCCGGACCTCAAGCCGGTCCCGGCCGCGGTGCACTCCTCGACCGAGCTGCTGGAGGCCCGCCAGGGCCGCAGCGCGGACGCTCCGCTGTGCTTCTCCTGCGGGATCAAGATGCGCCCGGCCGGCAGCTGCTACGTGTGCGAGGGCTGCGGCTCGACCAGCGGTTGCAGCTGACCCGAGGGTCACCGACCCGAACGCCTGAAAGGGGCGGGGAACCGATCCTTGGGTTCCCCGCCCCTTTCGGTTCGGATTGCGACTGCGGCGCTTCGACTTTCGCGCGGCGCGGCGGTTCGGCACGCGTGGTGGATCGGATCGGCCGGTCAGCCGGCGAGCTGCTTGGCCTTCGCGTCGCGCTTGGCGAAGACCTCGTCGCGCATCGACTCCATCTCCTTGAGCACGTTCTTGCGCTCACGCTTGGAGAGGCGGTCGATGTACAGGTATCCGTCGAGGTGGTCGGTCTCGTGCTGGAGGCAGCGGGCGAAGTAGCCCTCGCCCTCGATCACCAGCGGGTTGCCGTCCTTGTCCACCCCACGCGCGATCGCACGGTCGGGGCGGGCCAAGTCCTCGTGCGGGCCGGGGACGGACAGGCAGCCCTCGCCCGCCTCCTCCAGGTGCCGCTCGGTCGCGGGCAGTTCATCCAGGACCGGGTTGATCAGGTGGCCGACGTGACGGTGGCCGTCCTCGTCCACGCAGTCGTACACGAACAGCCGAATGCCGACGTCGACCTGGTTCGCGGCCAGGCCCACCCCGTCGGCGACGTACATGGTCAGGAACATGTCGTCGATCAGCGTGTTCAGCTCCTCGGTGCCGAACTCGGTGATCTCGGCGCAGGGCCGGTGCAGGACGTCCTCGCCGACCACGGTGACGCGCAGAACCTTGCCGCGGGCGGCCTCGGGCGCCATGGCGGGGTACGCGTCCACCGGGCGGCCCATCACAAAGATCCGGCCTTCTTCGTGATCGTGGTGATCGTGGCTGGAGTGGTCGTGGTGCTCGGCCATCGGTTTGCTTTACCTTTCCACCAGGGCATGAACCCGAATCACCCTACCCGCACCCGTCAGGGCAGGACCGCCGACGCCTTGGCCGTGATGGTGACCTCGCCGGGCTCGGTGACGGTGATCTCGGTCCAGCCGTCCTCCGTCTCGCCGATGCTCGTGTTGGGCTTGTTCGCGACGAACCAGCTGGTCCGGTGGATGCGCACGGTGAACGTGCCGGCCTGCTGGGCCAACAGGGTGAAGCCGCTGGGGGTGATGTCCACGAGCTGGCCGGGGCCGTCCAGCAGCGGGACCGGGTCGGCGACCTCCCAGATCACCCAGTGCGGGTCGGACCACACCGGCACCAGCCAGTCGGGGCCGGAGCGCAGGATCTCCGCCTCGCGCTTGGCGGAGGGGTCCAGCGGCACGTCGGGCAGCGCGATGAAGCGCACGCCGGTCTCACGCACCCAGGCGTGGTACTGCCCCTCGTCCAGCGTGGGGCCGTAGAGCACCGCGTTGTGCGCGCGGTCGAGCTGGCGCTCCCAGCCGCGGGCGAGCGGCATGTGCTCGGCGACGTAGACCGTCTCCCAGTGGCCGCGGGTGAACGGGATCTCGATTCGACCCACCGGCAGGTTGGCCCGCTCCAGGAAGTCGAGCATGCCGGTGTAGTAGGCGGAGTTCTTGCCGGTGCTGTCCTGGTTGTTGAACGCGACCGCCTTGCCGGCCGAGGAGAACTGCCAGGCCAGCAGCGGGATGGCGAGCAGCACCACCAGCCGCCTGCGGCCCAGCGAGAGCAGCACCACGGCCATCAGCGGCCCGGCGCACAGCTCGCCGAGCCGGGCCGCGTTGCCGCCCACCGCGCTGGGGATCAGGAACAGCACGGTGGAGGAGAGCGCGTACAGCCACAGGAAGCGGCGCGCGCTGACCTCGGTGCGCGGGACCAGGGCCAGGCCCACGCCCGCGAAGCCCAGGATCGCGGCGAACCGCCACAGCGGGAAGGAGAAGTCGCCGCCACCGGGGAAGGCCAGCGACATCACCAGGCCGATCACGGCCGGAGCGAGGCTGAACCGGGTCGCCCACACCCGCTCGGCGGGCACCCACGCGAGCGCGATCATCAGCAGGAACGCGGCGGCCAGCGGACTGGCCAGGCCACAGAACCCGGCCGCGACCGGGGCCCACGCGCGATGCCCGGAGCGGGCCGCCAGGATCGCCATCAGCCCGGCGGCCACGCCGAGCACGAAGGGGGTGCGGCCGATCAGGTATTCGATGCTGACAATCACCGCGAACCAGCAGCTGCCGACCCGGCGGGCCAGGTCGCCGCGACCCAGGCGCAGGCGGGAGAACGCCCACGCGGCGGCGACGCAGGAGATCGCGGTGAGCAGGCGGGTCCCGATCCCGCCGGCCAGGACCGGGGTGATCACGCTGTAGCCGGGCAGCAGGTGGCCGCCGTACCACTGGTTGTTCCACAGTACGGCGCCGTGGTCGCGCACCAGCCAGGCACGGAAGATCTGCGCGGGCCAGTCGGCGCCGTTGATGCCCAGCACGGTCAGCAGGCCGACCAGGGCGAGGGTGATCAGGTACGGATGCTCGGCGACGGCGACCAGGACTCCGCGCAGGTGCCGTCGCCAGGTGCGGGGGGCAGTGCCGCCCGCATCCGACTTGGGCTCCCCGAGGGGTATGCGGCCGTCCAGAGCATGTGTCATGACGGCTTAGCTTTTCAGATCGAGGCCGATGTGGTGCAGGTGGGCCTTGAGGTAGGACGCCGGATTGTCCGATGTATGGCGTGCCATGGCGCAATGTCCGCCGTGAAATCACCGGTGCGGTGCGAAAAAATCCTTCGTTCGGATGAAACGCTGGTTCAGATTACGGGGCCGGATGGGGGATCGGGCAGGTCGTCCTCAGGGGGTGGCTCGGGCGGGTTGGGCAGCCCCGCACGGGCGCGCAGGTCGCGCGGGTCGCGCGGACCCTCGATCCGACGGATCACCGAGAGCGCGGCGGTGTGGAACGCCTCCAGGAACGCCTGCGCGGTGGACGCCGGCCACTCGGCGCGCTGGACCGCGTGCATGTTGTGATCGGTGTCGCACCAGCACGCCACCTCGACCGTGGCGGTGACGCTGACGAAGGGCCCGTCCAGCTGCCATACGTCCAGGCCCAGTTCCAGCCAGTCGCCGTCGGCCTCGTAGAGCAGCAGCGCGGTGCCCAGGATGTGCGGGGACGGCTCGGGCTCGGGCTCGGGACTCAGCGGGTCGGGCTCGTTCCAGAACCAGCGCGCGGGATCGTCGAGCGAGCGGCGCAGATCGAGCGCTTGAGCGGCGGCGACCAGGCGCTCACGGCCATGGTCGTCGAGATCGGGAAACAGCCGCTCGAACGGGATGTCCGAGGCAGGGCGCTCGGTGGCGGGCACGCGGGCATTCTGCCGTGGCGGGGGGTCTTCCCGTCAACGTCGGGTTGGGTGACCACCACCGACGTTGGCCGAATTTGCCCTCCTATGCCGGGACTGTACCGCCGCCGGATCGCGAGATAGACGATTCATCGACTCGATTCACCATCGATGCGATACCGATCCGCCGGCCCCGCCACGCCCGCCGCGGGCCGGGGCGGGGCCGGCGCCGTGTTCCGGGGGCGGGTTGGCAGACTTCGTATCGAACCGGGTCGATACGAACCACTTCGGTGGTCGGCAACGCAGGGAGCCTGACATGCGGGTAGCGGTGTTCGCGGGATCGGCGTCGGGTGCCTCGCCCCGGTTCCGGGAGGCGGCGGTCGAACTCGGCCGAGCCCTCGCGGAGGCCGGCGTCGGGATCGTCTTCGGCGGCGGCCACGTGGGTCTGATGGGCGCGGTGGCGGACGCGTGTCTGGCGGCGGGTGGCGAGGTGATCGGGGTGATGCCACGCTCGCTGGTGGACCGCGAGTTCGCGCACCCTGGCCTGACCGATCTGCAGGTCACCGAGACGATGCACGAGCGCAAGGCGGCGATGGCCGAGCAGGCGGACGCCTTCGTCGCGCTGCCGGGCGGTGCGGGCACTCTGGAGGAGCTGTTCGAGGTGTGGACCTGGCAGCACCTGGCGATCCACGCCAAGCCGGTCGCGGTGCTGGAGGTGGACGGCTTCTGGCGGCCGCTCCTGGACGCGCTGGACACGATGACCGTGAACGGCTTCCTCAAGCCGGAGCTGCGCTCGACCCTGCTGGTGGCCCGGGACGGCGCGGACCTGCTGGCCCAGGCGAAGGCGTGGCGGCCGCCGTCGCCCAAGTGGGTGGGCGGCCTGGACCCGGCGCCGCCGAAGCCGTGAGCACGCCGGGCCGGTCCGGAGGTGGGCCGCCCCCGGGCGCCCGGCGCCCGGGATCGGCCCCAGGGCCTGTCCGGCGATGCCGGGTGGCCCGGCCCCGCCGGGATTCGCCGGAGAGCGCCTAGCCGTTCTTGCCCTTGAAGAGCTTCGCGTCGCGCGCGGAGACCGTGACCGGTCCCGGCCGGTCGACGGTGATCTCGCTCCACTCGTCCTCGGTCGCCTTGATCACGATCCCGGGACGGTCGGGGGTCACCCAGAAGGTCGGGTGGATCTTGATCACGAACGTTCCCGCCGAGCGCGCGTCGAAGGAGAACCTGCTCGGCGTCAGCTCGGTCAGCTCGCCCGGTCCCATCACGATCGGCGTCGGTTTCTCCACCTCCCAGATCTGCCAGTGCCCGTCCTTGTCGGCGTAGACCGGTTTGAGCCAGGGGATGCCCTTGCGGATCAGGTCGGCCTCGGGGATCGCGGACGGGTCGATCGGGATGTCCGGCAGGGCCACGAAACGCACGCCCGTGTTGTCGATCCAGTCGCGGTATTCCTGGATCGTCAGGTCCTCCTGGTAGAGCACCGCGTTGTAGTTGCGGTCCAGCTGGCGCTCCCAGCCGCGGGCCAGCGGCATCTTCTCGGCGACGAACACCGACTCCCAGTGACCTCGTGTGAACGGGATCTCCACCCGGCCGAGCGGGTGGGTGTTGTTCTTCTGCAGGAAGTCGAGCATGCCCGCGTAGTACTGCGGCTTCTCGCCCGGCGAGTCCTTGATGTCGTGGGTGATGGCCAGCGCGGCGGACTGGAACTGCCAGACCAGCAGCGGCAGGGTCAGCAGCACCACGAGTCGACGCCGGCCGGCCGAGAGCAGTACGACCGCCATCAGCGGACCGGCGGTGAGCTCGCCGAGCCGGGCCAGGTTGCCGCCGAGCGAGGTCGGCACGAAGAAGAAGATCACCGCGGTGGCCGCGTACAACCACAAGAAGCGCCGGGCGCTCTGCTGCTCCTTGGGCAGTATCAGCAGGCCGACTGCGGCGAAGGCCAGGATCGGCAGGAACCGCCACCACGGGAACGGGAACATGCCCTCGTTGGGGAAGGCGAGCGCGGCGACCAGGCCCAGCGCGGCGGGGGCGAAGCACAGTCGGGTCGGCCAGACCCGCTCCTTGGGCACCCAGGCGAGCGCGACCAGCATCAGGAACGCGCCGGACAGCGGGCTGGAGAGCCCGCACAGGAGGGCGGCGAAGCCGGCCCATAGCGGGTGTCGGCGGCGGGCGGCCAGTATCGCGAGCATGCCCGCGGCGACGCCCAGGGCAAACGGGGTGCGGCCGATCAGGTAGTCGACGCTGCACATCACCGCGAACCAGCAGCTGCCCACCCGGCGGGCGAAGTCGTTCCCGCCGACCCGGAGCTTGTCCCAGGCCCACGCGGAGGTCACACACGAGAGCGCGGTCAGCGTGGCGGTGCCGATCTTGGAGGCGATGACCGGTGCGAGGATGCTGTAGCCCGGCAGCAGATGTCCGCCATACCACTGGTTGTTCCACAGATACGTGCCGTGGTCGCGGATCAGCCAGGTCCGGAAGTACTGCGCGGGCCAGTCGGGGCCGTTCACGCCGGTGACGATGATCAGGCCGATCAGGCCTGCGGTGATCAGGTACGGCCGCTCGACTATCGCGTTCGCGAATGCCCGAAAACGACGGCGACCCGCCGGTGCTGCGGGTCGATCCGTCGCTGGGATTTCCACATCGCTCGTCACATGACCCGAGTTTTCCAGACGCGCGGCCCGGCGTCGCCGGCGGGTGTCCGACATGAAACATTTTGTGGGTTTATTCGCTTTGGCGAAGACCGAGTGTGACGAGTGCGCCGACCACGGACAGGCCGGCCGCGACCAGGATCGCCAGGTCGATGCCGCCCGCGTCGACCAGGGCGACCACGAGTGCCGCGCCGATCGAGGCGCCCATGTAGCGTGCGGTGCTGTTGGCGCCGGAGCCCATGCTCGCCCGGTCGACCGGCACGCTCTCCACCGCGAGCCGGGCGAGCGCGGTGTTGACCAGGCCCACGCCGAAGCCGCCGACGAGCAGGCCGGGCACGGCACGCGCCCACGAGTCGGCCGGGGTGAGCCCGTACAGGCCCATGAAGCCGATGGCGGCGACGAGCAGGCCCGCTGCGAAGCGGTGCCGGGCGTCGGGCAGTACGTGCACCCGGCCGACCGCGAAGGACGTGATCGCGGCCGCGGCCGACCACAGGCCGAGCAGGAGGGCGGCGCCCAGTGCGCTCAGGCCCAGCGTGCCCTGGAAGACGGTGCCCAGGTAGGCCGCGATGGCGATCACCGCGACGCCCACGATCAGGGCGCCGAAGGTGGCGACGGCGAACGCGGGGCGGGCGAACATGCGCAGGTCGAGCATCGGCGCCCGGCCGCGCAGGGCGGTCGCGCCGTAGCCGGCGAGCAGGAGCACCGCGACGACCATCAGCACGTCGACCACGGGCCGGTGCCACCCCTGTCGGCCCTCGATCAGCGCGGCGGTGAGCGCGATCAGACCCGGGCCCAGGGTCAGCGTGCCCCACACGTCCGGCCGGCGCGGGTGTTCGGCGCGCGATTCGGGCATCCGGCGGGCGACCGCGGCCACCGTGAGGGCGGCGCCGGCGGAGAACCAGTAGGGCGCGGAGCGGTGGGCGAGCGCCAACCCGGCGCCGAGCAGGGGCCCCACGACCATGCCCGCGCCGATCGAGGAGCCGTACGCGGCCATGGCCCGGCCGCGGGCGGCGCCCTGGTGGTTGTGCGCGAGCAGGCCGAGCCCGGCGGACATGATCGCCGCCCCGGCGACGCCCTGGAGCGCGCGGCCGACCACGTACAGCGGCAGTGAGGGGGCCAATGCGGTCAGCGCCGAGGACACCGCCAGGCCCAGTGCGCCGGCCGTGAAGATCCGGCGGCGACCGAAGTCGTCGGCGAGGCTGCCGGTGATCAGCAGGGCCGCGGACAGGCCCAGGCCGATGGCACTGAGGATCCAGGCCGGGCCGCCGGGGCCCGCGTGCAACTCGCGCACGGTGTCCGGGACGATCGCGATCGGCATCGTGTAGGTCGCCAGGAGCAGCAGTGTGCCCAGGGCGACCACGGGCACGGTCGCGCCCGCGGAGCCGCTGCCGGTGACCGGGTCGGGCGCCTTGGGTGCGGTGCGCGGGGCGATGGACGTTGCGATGGACATGGCTGTGCTCCCGGATTGCGAGTCCTGCCGAGTCGGTTCGGTGAATGAACCGATGCTGCCGGGGAAACGTAGCACTCGAAGGTTCGATGAATGAACCGACCCGGGGTTAAAGTGCTCGCATGGCTTTGGGCAAGGACTACGGGCAGCAGGACTGTGCGCTCGCCCGCACCCTCGAACTCGTCGGCGAGCGCTGGACGCTGTTGATCGTGCGGGACGCCTTCTACGGCGTCCGGCGTTACAGCGACTTCCTCGCCCACCTGGACATTCCGCGCGCCGTGCTGTCCAGCCGGCTGCAGACGCTGGTCGAGGCGGGGGTGCTCGACAAGCGCCGCTACCAGGAATCGCCGCCTCGGGAGGAGTACGTGCTCACCGAACGCGGCGTCGACCTGTGGCCGATCGTCCGCAGCATGCTCCGCTGGGGCGAGAAGCACGTGCAGAACGGGGTGGCCTGCCGGATCTTCCGGCACCACGGCTGCGGCGGAACGGTGGACTCGACCGGGATCTGTGCGGTCTGCGCGGCGGTGGTCGCCCCCGACGAGACGGAGGTGGCCCCGGGGCCCGGCGCGAACCTGTTGCGGCGCGAGGACGCGGTCACCCTCGCGATGCGCCGGCCGCACCGATTGCTGGAGCCGCTGCTGCCCTGATCGGCGACTCGGGTTCGGCGACCCCGACGGGTTGCTCGCGGCCGGTGCCCGCGGCCGGTGCTCCCCGCCCGATGACGGGGCCGGTCCGGTCGGATCGTGCGGGATCCGGCGGCGGCCGAGAGACAGGCCCTAGGGTCGACCCCGAACGAGTGAGTCATTGCTTCGAGGGGGATCCATGGGCGCAGGGACGGGGCTACGCGCACTCGCCGGAGTGGTGCTCCTGGGCGTGCTGTACGTCGTGCTCGCGCTACCGCTCCTGCTCGTCGCGTTCGTGACCGGTGCGATCGTCGATCACGGGCGATTCTTCACCTCGGGGGCGGCCGTGCTGTGGGGCCTCGGCGTCGTCGCGCTGGTCGCGCTGCTGCTGGAGCTGACCGGACCGCGCCGGCTGCCGGCGGGGCTCGCGGTGGACGCCCGGGCGCAGCCGGTGTTGTGGGAACTGGTCCAGGACGTGGCCGAGGATCTGCGGGTGCCCGTGCCGGACGGGATCGTGCTGACCGGCGGGGCCGGCTGTGAGCTGCGAGTGGTCCGGCGTCCCGGGAACTGGCTGCACCGTCATCTGGTGCTGGGTGCCGCGCTGCCGCATGTGCTGACCGGCCGGCGGCTGCGGGTGGCGATCGCGCACGCGCTCGGACACGCCCGCCGTCGGCGACCGCCGCTCGCGGACCGGATCGCCTGCCACGGAGTGGACGCGGTGGTCGGGCTGGCCGAGGCGCTGGCCGGTAGAGCGCGGCGTAGCCGGCCGCCGCCCGCCCCGCGCCGCCGTGGCCGGCCAGCGCCTCGGCCAGCC
>NZ_JBEXCV010000198.1:0-13515 GCF_040605455.1 Embleya sp. NPDC005575
CGCCGCCCTTCTTCCCGGGTTGGGCCAGCGGCGGCGAGCTGTCCAGGTCGACGTAGTTGGCGTTCTCGGTGAGGACGACGCGCACCGGTCCGGCCGACACCTTCGCGGGCTGGTTCGCCGGCGGCGCGTTCCCGCCGCCGGACGCGGAAGGCGCGTTCCCACCACTCGACGCCGCGGGCGCGGACGCGCCGGTGTTCGTGGGCCGGCCCTTGTCGCCGTCGGAGCCCGAGTTCGTGGCCAGTTGGATCGACATGTTGTTGGCGGTGAAAGTGTCAGCGGGATTGGCCGGGAAAAGTGTCAGCCGATTTCGACCGTGCTCGATGTCTGCGCGGCGGTTGCGAGGTCGAGGGTGCCGTCCGGGTTGCATACGAGGAAGCCGGGGTCCACCAGTTGTTTCACGGCCCTGGACACCGTTTCCTTGTGGAGAATCGAATCCGGGCGGTTCCGGGCCGCGCATGCGCAGCCCGGAACCGCCCGGATTCGTGCGTCTCGCACGGATTGTGCTACTCGGCGTCGCCCTGGAGCGGTTCGACGACGAAGTGGGCGTTGTCTGGGTCGGTCAACGTGGTCAGCTGGAACGCGTCCCAGCCTTGGCTGACTTCGCCGTAGGCGCGTGTCAGGTTCCACGCGTCGACGGTGACCCAGTCGCGGACCTGGACGTCGAACTTCTTCGTGTCGGCGTTCCACACGAGGCGGGTCTGTCCGTCGTGCGCGACGTGCGTGACGGCGCCGTGCTGGTGCTTGCTGTAGACGTGGGCCTTCGGGGCCTTCTTCTGCGGCATGTCCGTCCCCCTGGGGTGTGCGCGGCGTCCCGTTCGGGGCACCGCGCAAGTTGGTCGGTGTCCGTGCAGTGGCTCAGTTCTGTGCGGCTGCGGCGAGTTCCTCGTACCAGTCGAGGAAGCGGCTGACGGAGCCGCCGAAGTCGTCGTTGACGAGCTGGTGGAGCGCGCGCTGGTCGTGCCCTTGCGCCCAGTCCCCTGCCGGGACGGGCTCCCCGCAGCCGCAACGGCAGGTCCCGGCTTCGCTCGGGTGGCGGAAGTAGGCGATCGGGTTGCGGCTGGTCGTGGGCACCGGGTCGTCCCGCCCGACGAGCCCGTCGTGGACCGGGTGACCGGGCGGCAGCACCGTCCCGGCGAACCCGCGGCGGTCCTCGTTGGTCGCCCACTCCGTGACCTCGATGACCATGCGGACCACGCCTTGACCGACGACGACGGCGTAGCGCTCGCGCTCGGCGCGTTCGCTGAGCTTCCACCAGCCGCGGGCCGCGTCGTACACGTCCTGATCGGTCATCGTCGGGTCCCAGCCGGTGAGCTGCCGGACGAGGAACACATGCGGCGCAGTCGCCTCGCCGCCGTTGCCGACGTACTTGCGCCTGCCCAGACGGATGCGGATCATCTTCCCCTACTTCAACACGAAATCCGATGGCGTTTGTATAGATAGGAAACTTCGTGGATCTTGAGATGTCAATGTCAAACATTGCATATCGGGTGCATTGTTTAAGCAGGGCGGCGGAATCCTGCGTCCGGGGGTGCCCCCTCTGTCGTCAAAGGATCGTTTGACGACAGGCAGCCGACGCGTCCAATGAACCCGCGCAATCCGGGAGTTCGAGGCGGCCCGAATCCGCCTCGCCGAGGCCGGGATCGAGGACCCGGTCGTCTTCGAGGAAGACGGCGGCACCTCCAGCCGCCTCCACCCCCTCCAACGCCCGAAGTTCCGCGAACTGCTCACCTACGCGCGGCCGGGCGACACCGTGCACATCTCCGAGATGTTCCGCCTCGTGCGCGGCACCGGGCACATCCTCGACGTGCTCGACGTCCTCCACCGCGACCAGGTCGCGCTGCGCATCCACGACGGGGCGTTCTCCGCGATGGACCTCACCGACCGCCACCCCCGCACCGGCGAACTGCTGTCCACCGTGAAGTTCATGGTGCAGACCCTCGCCGCCGCAGGCGAACTCCAGCGCGACCTCCAACGCGAACTGACCTACGACGGGCTGCGCGCCGCCGAAGCCAAAGGCAACAAGGGCGGACGCCGCCCGGCCCTCACCGGCACGACGATCGCCGACGTCCGCGCCGCGTACCTCGACGGCCAGACCATCTCCGCCCTGTCCCGCGACTACCGCGTCAGCCGCGGCGCCGTACGCACCGCCGTCGCCGACCTCATGCCCGAGCACATCGCAGCCGACGAAGGCGCCCCGGCCCCGGAGATGCCCATCACCCTCGACATGCCCGGGAAAGTCGCCGACTTCCTCCGCACCGCCGAGCTGGACGACACCGAGCGGGCCGCGCTCAACCAGGGAATGACCGTACGACGCGGCCAGGGCTACACCCTGCGCGTCAGCGCCCCGCTCGCGGTCCACCGCCAGTTCCTCGCCCGCTGCCGCCCCCTCGACGGCGGCGGGCCACGCGACGGGCCGAACGATGGCCCCGCAGGTGTCCGGTCATGTTCACCTCGGGCAAGGCGATGTCGGCGTGGGATTCAGGTACTGCCCCATGGGTCGGGCAAGGGTGGTGGTGTGGCCCGGAGTCGGGCGACGCGTTCGCGGGCCTCGACATCGGCCAGGCGCCGGCCGTCGGGGTCGTCGAGCGCGACGACGAGCGGTTCGAGAGCGGCATGGCCCAGGCGGTGCCATATGGGCGCGGCCGGTCCGTCGGCGAGCAGCTCGGGCAGCGTGGTGACCACGATCGGAACGGTGCGCCAGTAGCTGACGGCCCGGCCCTCGCGGTCGGCGCGTGTGCCGCGCCAGTGCTGGCGGGTCAGGGCGGCGAACTCGTCGGTCCAGGTCCGGGCCCGAGCGTCGGTGATGTCGGCCAGGACCAGGGCGAGCGGCGGATACGAGCCCTCCGGACTTGTGGCGCCCGGGTACGTCTGCTGCCACACCTGGTGGGTTCCGTCGATCGGTGTCTTGGTGCGGCGTTGGTAGTACTCGAGGTAGGCGGGGAGCTTCGCGGCCACGCGCTGCGCGCCCATCGTGTCGCGGTCGACCTCGACCGTCAGCAGCGGTACCGCGGTTCCGGGTGCGTACAGGACGGCGTCGGGGATCACCCGGCGGCGCCCGTCCAGGGGGTGGACGGCCTCGGTGCGCCAGTGCTGGACCGGGCCGCCGACGCCGGAGGCGACGAATGCGGCGATCGTGTCGGTCACCGCCATCGCGTGTCGGGCTCCGGTGCGCGCCGCGCCCTCGCCGGTTCCACCCGGGGCGGTGCCTGCGGGCAGCAGGGCGAGGGCGGCGCGTTGTCCGGCCGGCGTCAGCCGCCAGATCTTGCGATATTCGGCCCCCTCGCGGCCGTCGGAGGTGGCGAGTCGGTGCCGGGCGAGGTCGTTCAACGCGTTGCGCACCGCCTTGTCGCCGCGGGCGGTGGGCAACAGTCGGCGCAGCTGGGCGGGGGTGGCGAGCTTGACGACCGCGAGTGCGGCGAGCACCTCGCCCCTGGACCGGGCGGTGGACCTGCGCGGATACGGGGAAGAGGGGTTGTAGGCACGCTTGGAGGACCCCTTATCCGGGGCCTGACCTGGGGAAACGCCCTGTGTGTCGTGGTCGGGCGCGGAAGCGACGGTGGAAGCGGGCACGGAAGCGGACGCGGATCGCCCCGCGGACGGACCGCGCGGGCGTGTGCGTCGTGGCTGCGGGCCGGCGTCGGACTGCTCGTGTGGCGACATGCGGATCTCTCTCGTCGAGTGGCGGTAGGCGCGTTCACGCCCGCCGCCACCATGACGAGACCCCCCTTGTCCGCCGTCTGTCCGACCCCTTGACCGGGATCGTTTACACCCGATCCACGGGTATGACCCGGTTTCCCCCTTAATCACCCCTAATACGTAGTCAGCGACAGCACGACCGCGGCGGCGAAGCTCTCGAAGTCCCGGATCGCCGCCGCCCTCAAACGCGCGGGCCGCCAGCGCGCCTCCGAGCGCGAGACCGAGCGGCTGCAGACGATCTTCCGAGCCGACCACGCACACCAACCGCAGCTGGTCGAGGAGGCGATGGGACGGCAAATGCTCGCCCTCCTGGGTCAACTCGACGCCGCCTGCGTCGGAGCGGACGACCTCGCCGAAGCCACCGAAGCGTCCTTTCGCCGGCACCCCGACGCCGACGTCATCCTCAGCTTCCCGGCCTCGGAGCCCAGCTCGGCGCCCGGGTGCTCGCCGAGATCGGCGACGACCGCCGACGCTTCACCGACGCCCGCGCCCTCAAGTCCTACGCGGGATCCGCACCCATCACCCGCGCCTCCGGCAAGAAACGCTACGTCGGCCGCCGCTTCGTCAAGAACGACCGCCTCGTCCACGCCGGCCACCTCTGGGCATTCGCCTCACTGACAGCCTCCTCGGGCGCGAACGCCCACTATCGACGCCGACGCGAACACGGCGACTGGCACGCCGCCGCCCAACGCAACCTCTTCAACCGCATGCTCGGCCAGCTCTACCACTGCCTCCAAAACCACGTTCCGTTCAACGAGCAACGAGCCTTCGCCCCATTTCTAGACGTCGCCGCTTGACTCCTTAACACCGTGAGATGTCTTGTCCTGCGTCTGTACGAGGCTGTGACCAGCACGAACGCGCGATCGACGCAAGAGCGGCCGACCCCGGACAAGGGGGCCCGATACACCCCCTTTTCGCCTTGACCAGGGCAGTTCAAGGCGGTTGCCCCCTTGACCACCCCCTGTTATCCCGATTCGCCGGAACCGTCACCACCGCACCGGACGGCCCGGCATGGTGGAAAGGCGCGTGAGTGTGCAAGAACGGTGCGGTGCCGCGCGGTGCGGTGGGTGTGGCGTGTCGAGGCCGCACGACGCACGGGGTGTACTCGGCGCGGTCCGGTGGAGAGTGTGTGTTCATGACACGTGGAGAGTTGGCTCGTCGTATCCGTCGGGTCTCGTTCCTCACCGGCGACTTCGTCCTGCGGTCGGGGGCCGGTGCCGGCGAGTACTTCGACAAGTACCGGTTCGAGGCCGACCCCGTCCTCCTGGACGCCGTCGCCGAGGAGATGGCCGCGCTGGTCCCGTCCGACACCGAGGTGTTGGCCGGCCTCGAGATGGGCGGAATCCCGGTGGTCACCGCGCTGGGCCGGCACACCGGCCTGCCGTGCGCATTCGTGCGCAAACGGGCCAAGGAGTACGGGACCCGCCGCCTGGCCGAGGGAGCGGACGTCGCGGGCCGCCGGGTCCTGATCGTGGAGGACGTCGTCACCACCGGCGGGCAGATCGTCCTGTCCACCGCCGACCTGCGCGCCCTCGGCGCCGACGTCCACCAGGCCCTGTGCGTCATCGACCGCGAACAAGGCGGCGCACGGGCCCTGTCCACCGAAGGGATCGAACTGCTGTCCCTCCTCACCGCCACCGACCTGCACGACACCGCCTGACACCCGCACCACACCGCCGTGGGGCACTGCGGCGGTGTGGTGCGGGACGAGGTCTACCAGAGGTCGGATTCGTCGTCCTCGAACCCGGCGTCCGCTGCCAACGCGGTGGGTCGGGCCCGGCCGGGCCCGCGGGTCGTTCCGGTCTCGATCGGCGAAGGTGCGCCCGGCACGCCCGCGCCCAGCCGTGCCGGGCGCAGGCGTGGGGGTCGGGCGCCCAGGGGGAGCCACAGGGGTTCGGTGGGTGAGGTGTCGGGTGGGCGGACGCCGGTGGCGATCGGGACGGTGGTGTGGGTGCGGTTCAGGGCGGCGCGGGCCTCGATCTCGCGGCGCGGCGAGGTGAACACGAAGAGCACGACAGGGTGTTCGGTGCCGAACAGGTCCTGGGCCACGTATGCGTCCATGCCGCGCTTCCAGGCGTCGAGCAGGGTGTCGTAGGCGCCGATCTTGTCCACGAGTCGGGCCAGGCGCTCGGTCCCGGTGTCGTACTCGATCGCGAGGGTGGCGCGGGTGCGACCCTGGCGCCAGGTCACCACGGCGTCCGGGCGTACGCCGCCGCCGTAGAAGCCGGGGGCGGGCATCTCGCGTTCGCTGAGCCAGCGTTCCACCGAGGTGTCGGGGTGGGTGCGGGCGTGGGCTTCGAGGGCGGTGTGGAAGCCGTTGACGCCGATCAGGTGCGCGAGGCCGCGGGGTGATTTCATGCCGAGCTCGCGATCGCGACGGGCCTGGCGGATCGCCGGCTTGGTGTCCTGGCCGGCTTCGACGGCGACGGCGGCGGCGCCGGCCGGGGCCAGGACGAAGTGCGAGGGGTGGGAGCCGCGGTCGGCGCGGGGTCGGAAGCGGTCGACGGCCTGCATGCCTTCCAGTTGTTGCATGCGGTGGCGGGCGGTGACCGGGCTGTCGAAGGCGAGTTCGGTGATCTGGTGGGTGGTCAACAACCGGTGGGTGGCGAGGGTGCGCAGGATCAGGCGGTCCCGGTCCGTCAATCGGGCACTGAGCTTTTGGATACGCGACGTCGCGACGTCGTCACCGGACATGGGGGCTTCCTCTTCTCTGTCGTGGAACGAGGGCAGGACAAGGTCGGCCGGCGCGGCGGCGACCCGGGGGACGGGCGAACGTGCCCGGCCGGGCACGGCAAGCACCGCAGGCGGACAAGGGGACGGCTCGAAACGGGACGAGCCGAGAGACAAGGGGACGGCTCGAACCAGGACGAGCCGAGAGAGGACCGAAGGAGCCGGGAGCAGCGGGGCCGGGCAGGCAGGCCGAAGGGTCACGGGTCGAAGACCGCGAGCCCACCGGGAAACCGGGGCAGGGGCATGAAAATCCGCGCGGCCGCCGCAGGGATTGGAGTCGATGGCAGCGCACGGTGCACGGTGTGAAAGGGCGCCGACGGCAGGGTGGTCGCCCGGCCGTCGGCGCCGTGCGCGGGCGCGTCAGGGGTGGGTCCGCGCCCGCGGGTCGTCAGCCGGCCGCGTGGGCGCCGATGAAGTGCTTGGCGTACACGACGCCGAGACCGTAGGCGCCGGCGTTGGCCTTGACGATGTCCATCACGCCGTTGTAGGTCTCGCCGCGTGCCCAGTCGCGCTGGAGTTCCAGCAGGACCTGCACCCGGGTGACCGGGACGGCGCCGGCGGCGAGCATGCGCTGCATGGCGTGCTCGTGGGCGGCGGGGGTGACGCCGCCGGACGCGTCGCCGACGACGTAGACCTCGTAGCCCAGGCCGAGGGCGGACAGCACCGGCAGGACGAGGCAGACCTCGGTCCACAGCCCGGAGATGACGATCTTGCTGCGGCCGCGACCGCGTCGACCAGCGTCGGGTCCTCCCAGGCGTTCATGGTGGTGCGGTCGACCGGCTTGGCGTCGGGGAAGACCTTGAGGAGTTGCGGCAGTGCTGGCCCGGAGAACGACTCGGCGGCGACCGTGGTGATGACGGCGGCGACGTCGAACAGCTTGGCGGCCTTGGCCAGGCCAACGGTGCCGTTGATGATCGAGGTGCGGTCGCCGCTGCCGGAGCCGAAGAACATCTGCGGCTGGTGGTCGACGAACAGCATCATGGCGTTGTCCGGCGTGAGCAGGTCCGGGCTGGGTGCCGCAGTGACGTCGGCGAGGTTGACCATCGGGTTCTCCTTCATGGATGTGCGTGCCGGTGGGCACGCGTCGGTGCGGCAGCAGGCGCGTGGCGGCGGGCGCCGCCTGCCCGGGGGTGTGCGGAACAGGACCGGCGGGGTGCCGGAGGAGGATGTGCGGTGGCTGCGGGGCCGGTTCAGAGCACGAAGCAGGCGTCGAACGCGAAGGTCGGGGCCTCGGGGACGAAGCCGCGCCGGACGCGCCATTGGCGGTGCTGCTCGGATTCGGCGACCGCCTGGGCGAGCAGGTTGGCCTGCCTGGCCCCGGACAGACTCGGCCTGGGGGTGGCCTGATAGCCGCCGAAGTACGCGACCGGGCTCCATGCCGGGCTGATCGGCGGCAACTCCTCGTCGCAGCCCTCGTATTCGGCGGTCGCGTAGACGATGCGCCCGTCGACGACGGTCAGGACGGACTCGATGTGCGCGATGTCGTCCTCGTGGACGGCGAAATAGTCCTCCGACAGCACCGCGAGGTCCGCGTAGCAGCCCTCCCGCAGCTGCCCTTGACGTCGTCCTCGCCGGTCAGCCAGGCACCGCCGCGGGTGTACAGCTCCAACGCGTCCTCGCGGGAGAGCCGGTTGTCGGGGAGGTAGAGGCACTGGTCGCCGACGGTCTTGCCGGTGACCAGCCAGTGCAGGGCGACCCAAGGGCTGTACGAGGACACCCGCGTGGCTTCCGTCCCCCGAACACGTCCAGCCCGGTGTCGAGCATCCGGCGCACGGGCGGGGCGTGCGCGGCCGCGTCCGCACCGTACCGGGAGGCGAACCCCTTGCCCTGGAAGGACATGCGGTTCTGGACGCTGACGCCGCCGCCGAGTGCGGCGATGCGGTCCAGCCTGCCCGGGGACACGGTCTCGGCGTGGTCGAACAGCCAGCCCCGCGCCGGGGAACACCCCGCCGGCGGCCAGCTTCTCGAACACCGCCAGGCCGCGGCGGATCGTTTCGTCGTAGGTGGCGTGCAGGCGAAAGCCCCAGCCGTTCTCCGCGAGCAGGCGCACCGCCTGCTCGAACGCCGCCCCATATCCGGCGGCGAGTTCGGGTCGCGGCTCAGCGAAGTTCTCGAAGTCCGCCGCCGCCCAGACCAGGTTCTCCCCAGCCCCGTTCAGGCGCAGCCACGCGTCGCCGTCACCGGGCCGGACGGTCTCGGTCCACCGGGTCAGGTCGGCAATCTCCTGCCCGGCTTCCTGCGGGAACAGGTGGTAGGCGATCCGCAGCGTCAGTTCGCCGGCGGCCGCGAGGTCGATGACGGCGCGGTAGTTGTCGGGGAAGCTCTGGAACCCTCCGGCCGCGTCGACCGCGGAGGTCAGTCCGAAGCGATTGAGCTCGGGCAGGAAGTGCCGGGTGGACAAACGCTGTTCGGCTTCGTCCAGGCGCGGAGCCTTGGCCGGGGTGGAGTACGGGTTCAGGCCCAGGGCCAGGACCTGAGCGCCAGGGTCGCCACCGCTTCCAGTTCATCGCGATTGGCGCCGTCGCGTGCCTGGTGGGCCATGCCCTGCAGCACCACGCTGGTGAACAGTGCCAGCGAGGGGGCGTCGGCGTCGGCGGGTAGTTCCCCGGTCTCGATCGCGGCGCTGATGAGGCGTTGGAGTGCCTGGACGTCGGAGGTGCGCAGCGCGCGCAGTGCCTGTTCGACTTCGGGGGAGCTGCAGTTGACGGCGGCGCTGATCACCAGGCAGCCGGGCGGCCGGTCGGGGCGGGTGTACTCGGCGGCAGCCTCACGCAGCAGGCGCTCCATGCCGCGCCTGAGGGTCGGTTCCTCCATCAGCGCCTTGGCCATGAAGGCGTGATAGGTCCGGCCGTAGGACTGCACGACCTCGTCGAACAGCTGCCGTTTGCTGCCGAAGGCGGCGTAGAGGCTGGGGGCACCCATACCCATCGCTGTGGTGAGCTCCGCGATGGAGGTCGCCTCGTACCCGCGTTCCCAGAACAGCACCAAGGCCTGCTCCAAGGCTACGGACCGGTCGTATTCCCTGGGGCGTCCCCGTCGCGTGGTACTCACTCCCAAATTATATAGCGATTGTTAGAGAACGTGCTATGGTGAATTATATAGCGATCACTTGAAAAAGGGAGCCGGAGATGGGAACGCTGGAGGGAAAGACAGCGCTGGTCACCGGCGGCAGCCGTGGTATCGGGCGGGGGATCGCCGAGCGGCTGGCCAGGGAGGGAGCGCTGGTCGCCGTCCACTACGGAAGCAACCTGGCCGCCGCCGACGAAACATTGACCGCGATCAAGGCAGCGGGTGGTGCCGCGTTCCCGATCCGTACCAGGCTCGGCGAGCCTGGCGATGCCGAGGCGCTCTGGGAGTCCTTCGACAAGGGCGTCGCGGAGTTCACCGGCACGCCCGGCGTGGACATCGTGGTCAACAACGCCGGCATCATCACGTACGCGCCCATCGGCGACACCGCCGAGAAGGACTTCGAGGAGAGCTTCGCCGTCAACGTCAAGGCGCCGTTCTTCATCGTCCAGCGGGGCCTGTCCAGGCTCCGCGACGGTGGCCGGATCATCAACATCTCCTCCGCGGCGGCCCGGATCGCGGTGCCGGTGACCATCGCGTACTCGATGACCAAAGGTGCGCTCAACGTCCTGACCCACACCCTGGCCCTGGAGCTCGGACCGCGCGGCATCACCGTCAACTCGGTCGCACCCGGCGTCGTCGACACCGACCTCACATCATGGCTGGCCGACCCGCAGCTGAGAGCACAAACCGCCGCGATGTCGGCCTTTCACCGACTCGGGGCCGCAGCCGACATCGCCGATGTCGTGTCCTTCCTCGCCTCGCCCGATGCGCGCTGGGTCACCGGCCAGACCATCGATGCGACCGGCGGCACGCTCCTCGGCTTCACCCTCTAGCGCCATGACTCTGCACGGTGACTACGAGCCCAGCTCGTTCCGGCGGATCCGCGACCAGGTCGCGCTGTATGAGGCAACCGACGGCCAGGAGGGCGGCACGCTGGAGAACAGACCGGTCATCATCCTGACCCATCGGGGCGCCAAGACCGGAAAGCTCCGCAAAACACCGCTGATGAGGATCGAGCACGACGGCGGCTACATCGTCGTCGCCTCCTACGGCGGTGCACCCGAGCATCCTGTCTGGTACTACAACCTGCTCGCCCATCCGCTCGTAGAGGTTCACGACTGTGCCACCACGCGGGTGTTCCGCGCTCGCGAGGTATCCGGCTCGGAGAAGACCGAGCTGTGGAAGACGGCAGACGCGGCGTGGCCGCACTTCCCCGAATACCGAGCCGGTACCGACCGGGACCTGCCCGTGTTCGTTCTCTCCCCGGCACCTGACCAGGAGGTCTCCCATGCCCGTGACCAGCCGTGAATGGCACCTTGCCGCCCGCCCGGCCGGCGAACCGAAACCCGCCGACTTCGCACTGACCACGACGACGGTCCCCGACCCGGGACCGAATCAGATCCTCGTCCGCAACAACTGGCTGTCGGTCGACCCGTACATGCGCAGCCGCATGAACGACGGCGAGTCCTACCTCCCGCCGTTCGAACTCGGCCAGGCCATGACCGGCAGCGCGGTCGGCACCGTGATCAGTACCGGAGCCGACCGCGTGCCCGTCGGGTCGATCGTCTCCCACTTCCTCGGCTGGCGCGAGTACGCCCTGCTGCCCGCAGCCTCCGTCCAGGTACTCGATCCCGAACTCGCACCCGTCCAAGCGCATCTCGGCGTACTCGGCACCACCGGACTCACCGCCTATGCCGGGCTCAAGGTGATCGCCCCGGTCAAGGCGGGCGATGTCGTCTACGTCTCCGGCGCCGCAGGGGCCGTCGGATCCGTCGCAGGCCAGATCGCCAAGCGCCTGGGCGCCTCCAGAGTCATCGGCTCGGCCGGCGGCCCCGACAAGGCCCGGCGCCTGGTAGAGGATTTCGGGTTTGACGTCGGGCTCGACTACCGGGAGGGAGACCTGTCCGGCCGGCTGGCCAAGGCCGCGCCCGACGGCATCGACGTGTACTTCGACAACGTCGGCGGCGACCATCTCCAGGCCGCCCTCGGCGTGATGAACCTCCACGGGCGCATCGCCCTGTGCGGCGCTATCTCGGTCTACAACAGCACCGAACTCCCACCGGGCCCAAGCAATCTGCCGCTCGCGATCGGCAAGCGCATCTCGCTGCGCGGCATGAACGTCATCGACCACTTCGACCTCGCCGCCGACCACCTCCAGCAGACCACCGAGTGGCTGCAGGACGGATCGCTACGCACCGCGGAGACCGTCGTCGACGGCATCGACGACGCCGTCGACGCATTCCTCGCCATGATGCGCGGCGCCAACACCGGCAAGATGCTCGTCCGCCTGGCACCGGCCGACCTCTGATCAGACTGTCCAGCAGGCTGAGCCGCTCTGGGTTTGGTGGAGTCCTTGAAGCCGGGTCGTGGTGCCCGGCGTAAAGGAGCACCACGAACCATGCCAGCATCACGTAAATACCCCGACGAGCTCCGGGAACGGGAGGTCCGCGAGGTCCGCACCTCCGGACGGCCGGTCGCGCACGTTGCCCGCGACCTGGGCATCCACAAGGAAGCCCTGCGCAACTGGGTCCGCCAGGCCAAGGCCGACGCCGGCGAGCGGACCGACCGTCCGACGTCCGCCGAGTCGGAGAAGCTGCGGCAACTCCGCAGAGAGAACGCCGAGTTGAGGCGGGCGAACGAGATTTCGAAAGCCGCCTGCCGAGTACTTCTCGGCTTTCTCGGTCCTTCGCCGCCTCGAACCGTCGAGCCGGTCCTCAGGCAGCGGCCGTTCGGTGTGACGATTCGGCGTTGCGGCGGTATTCGGTGTCGATGCGGCAGGCGGCCTCGATCGACGTGCCGTGGTCGACGAGTTCGCGGGCGCGGGCGGCGATGCGGAGTTGGTAGCGGGAGTAGCGGCGGTGGCCGCCCTCGGAGCGCAGCGGGGTGATCAGGCGGGCTTCGCCGACGACACGGAGGAAGCCCTGGGAGGTGCCGAGGATCTCGGCGGCCCGGCCCGTGGTGTAAGCAGGAAAGTCGTCGTCGTCGAGACGGCCGTGGGAGGGGTCTGCTGTCATCGTGCCTCTCTGTGGAACGGGGAGGGGCCCTGGTGCCGTTCGGCATCCAGGGCCCCGAAGGAACTGCCACACCATCTGCCGGCCCTGTTGCTGCGCCGGCCCTGTGTTTCCGCGGACCCGACCGAACTACCGTCGGGGGCGCGGGGATCGCGGTTGCTTGACCGGAGACCACCTCGTTAACGATGTCCTGCGGTACCCGGACTCTGTTCTTCCGTCCGGGCGATCCCGATGGCGCTCAACTCCTCCGTTCTTCCCTCTGCACCACTCACTCACTTACCAAACGGAACTGCTCACTGCCGGTACTGCGAACCGCCGGTGGCCTCGTATGGCGCCACCACTTCGCCAGCCAGCCCCGTCGCCCGTCCTGCACCTGCTTGGCTTGGAACCCCACTGCCGAACTTCTCGGTGCGCGCGCCCGCGGCCGGACGCCTTCACCGAGGAATATCGAAATACGGCACCGCTGGTACTGCGAACCGCTGGTGGCCGAACACCGCCACCACTTCGCCGGCCAGCCCCGTCGCCCATCCTGCAACTGCCTGGCTTGGAACCCCACCGGCGAACCTCCCGATGCGCGCGCCCGCAGCCGGACGCCTTCACCGAGGTACTGCCCACTTGCTTCACTGCCGGATGCTGCGAACTTCACTTACGAGTACTGCGGTCCTGCTCACGGCGGCCCCTGCACTGCGGGCCACCCGGTCCGGCCGTCGGTCCCGTCGCCGTCCTGCACCAACCCTGGCTTCGAAACCCCACCAGCGAACCGTCCTGCGAACTGCAACTGCGAACCACGCAACTACGTGCTGCTGCCCGGGAGTTCGTTTCTCCGGGCCCTTCTCGATCTCGGCTACGAGAGAAACCATAACCACACCACGTCCTGATGTCTACTCCGGCCGCCATAGATTTTCGCGTGTCCGAGGAGAGACAGTCGTTACCGGATGGAACAGGCGCGGGGCGGCGACCCTCTCGACGCGAGGTCCCCGCTCCGGACGGCGGGTCGGGCCCCTCGCGA
>NZ_JBEXCV010000199.1:0-13458 GCF_040605455.1 Embleya sp. NPDC005575
CGCGCCGCGACAGGGACGGTCGCGGCGCGGGGCCGGGTCGTGCGGTGGATCAGGCGTCCGGATCAGGCGTCCTGGAACTCCCGCTTGAAGTCTTCCTTGGTCACTGACTCGGCGGGCGCGGTGGGCTCACACTTGCTCTTGCCCTTGGTGAACTTCGCCGTGGCATTGCCCTTGCCCTCCGACTTGACCATGAACGGGTAGGGCTTGCCTTTCTCCTGCACGTAGAGGGTGGTCGTCTCGCCCTCGTCGTCCTTCTTGCTGAGCGGGATCACCTTCGCGCCGTCGATCTTGACCGGCTCGCCCTTGATCACCCCGTCGGTGGAGCCGTCGAAGAAGTCGGTCATGTTGGCGAACGAGTCATCCTCGTCGACCAGGGTCTTCATGTACTTGCCGGCCAGCTTCCCAAGGACCTTGTCCAGGACGGCGGGCGGGACGCTCTCCCCCATCGACTTCTTCCAGAACGCCTCGTCGGCCTTCATGTACTGGTCCTTGCCGACGATGACCATCTCGACCGGGCTACCGTCGATGACCATCTTGCCCTGCACGTCCACACCGTTGCGGATGCACAGGTCCCACTCGATCTTGGTCTCCTCGTCCTGCCCGCCGCCGACCATCTTGTAGTCGGCGACCGACTTGAGCAGCTTCTGCGCCTCGTCGGCCAATACCTTGGCGTCGGTGCCGGCGTTCGACTTCTCCTCGGAGCCGCCACAGGCGGTCAGCCCGGCGAAGGCGAGGGCAACGACGGGAACGATCATGGCCATGCGTGAAGTGCGCACGAAACTCCTTTGATTCGGGGACTGGAGTTGCTTGCGTTGAGTATGGCTATGGCAAAGAACGCATGATCAACCGCCCCGATATTGATGGTTTCGCGGGGAAATGCCGACGGAAGGGCGCACCGGAATCGGCCGGCGGACCAACTAGTCGACCGTCATCCGTCCCTCCGGACGCGCGCTGCAACACCTGCGGAAGTCGCACCGGTCGCAGTGCGATCCCGTGCTCGGGGTGAAACGCTCACCGAGGATCCGGCCGGCCACGTCGGCGAGCAGGCCGCCCACCCACGTCCCGCCGTCCGGTCCGGGCAGCGGCGGGTCCTGGGCCAGCACCAGCGGCTGCTCGGCGTCGCCCTTGTCGGCCGAGCGCAACTGGATCAGCTCGGCACCGCCGGCGGCCGGCCGGCCGCCCTCGAAACCGGGCACCTCGTCGAGCGCGCCGGCCGCGACCGCGACCTGGTACACCGCGAGCTGCGGATGCTCCTCGACCTCGGTCCGCGTCGGCGGCCGGCGGCCGGTCTTGAAGTCCACCACGTAGGCGAGCCCGTCCTCGCCGCGCTCCACCCGGTCCATCGACCCCCGGATGAGCACCCGGTACTCGCCTGCGGTGAGCTCGACCTCGAAGCCGTGCTCGGTCGCCGCGACCACCCGGTGCCGCTCGTGGGTGTGCCAGGACAGGAACCGCTCCAGGGCGGTCCTGGCCTCGTCTTTCTGCTGCTCGGACTGCCACGGCGCTTCGAACGCCAACGCGTCCCAGACCCGATCCAGCCGGTCCATCAGCACCGGCAGCTCCGCCGAGGTGGCGCCCGTACCCACCTCGTCCGCGAGTGCGTGCACCACGTTGCCGAAGCCCAGCGCCGCCGAACGCGGCGAGTCCGCGTGCACCTCGCTGCCCAGGAACCAGCTCAGCGCGCAGTCGCGCACCTTGGCCACCGAGCTGCCGGACAGCCGCACCGCGCTGCCCGGATCCCGGATCGGCACCCCGGGGTCGGTCGGCTCCACCAGCCCCCACCACCGGTCCGGATGCGCGGCCGGCACCAGCGCATGCCCCTCGTCGTCGCGCAGATCCGCGAGCGCGGCCAACCGGCGCGCGGCGGCCCGGCGCAGCACGGCCGGTGCCAGCGGGTCCACGGCCGCCGAACGCAGCTCGGCCACCAGCGCGGAGGTGGACAGCGGACGCCTGGGCCGCTCCTTGACCTCCACCGGCGGCACGCCCAGCTCCTCCAGGAACCGCGAGGGCTGATCGCCGTCGTCGTAGCTGGAGTCGACCGCGGTCACCACCAGCCGCTCCTTCGCCCGGGTGACCGCGACGTAGAACAACCGCCGCTCCTCGGCCAACAGCGCACCGGGCGACAGCGGCTCGGCAAGACCGTCCGAACCGATCCGGTCCGCCTCCAGTAGCGAGCCGCGCCGGCGCAGGTCCGGCCACAGCCCCTCCTGCACCCCATGTACCACCACCAGGCGCCACTGCAGGCCCTTGGCCCGGTGTGCGGTCAACAACCGCACCGACTCGCCGCGCAGCGCGCTGTCGTCGAGCCGGTCGCCCGGGATCTGCTGGGCCTTGAGCTCGGCCAGGAAGTTCAGCGCGCCCCGGTGGCCGGCCCGCTCCTCGGCCTTGGCGGCCACCTCGAACAGCGCCACCACCGCATCCAGGTCGCGGTCCGCGTTGCGCCCGGCGGTACCGCCGCGCAACACCGCCCGTTCCAGCCGACCCGGCCACGGCGTGCCCTGCCACAACTCCCACAGCGCGTCCTCGGTGCCGCCGCCGCCCGCCAGCACCTCGCGCGCCTTGCGAATCAGCATGCCCAGGCGCAACGCCCCACCGCCGACCCGCTGTTCTATCCCGACCAACTGCCCGGGCTCGGCCAGCGCATCCCGGATCAGCTCGGCCGACGGCCGGGTGCCGGCCACCGCGGCACCCGACGCGGCCCGCTCCTCGGCCCGCAAAGCCCGCCCCAGCAGCCGCAGATCACCCGCGTCCAGACCGCCCAACGGGGACTGCAACAACGCGCGCGCGGTCTCCGCGTCCAGCACGCTCGGCTCCGCCGCCACGTGCAGCGCGGTCAACAGCGGCGACACCGCCTGCTCGGCCGCGATCGGCAACTCGTCGCCGGCGATCTCCAACGGCACCCCGGCGGCCGACAGTGCCCGCCGCAGGCCCGGGATCGAGCGCGCGCCGGAGCGCACCAGCACGGCCATCTGCCCCCACGGCACCCCGTCCTCCAAGTGCGCGCGGCGCAGGATGTCGGCGGTGTTGTCCAACTCGGCGCCGGGCGTGGGATACGTGTACACCTCGACCCGGCTCGGGTCCTCGGCGCCCGACACCGACGGGATCAGCTCGCGGTGCGCGCGTACCCGATCGCCGGGCAACCGGCTCAGCGGCATGCGCTGGGTGACCACTCGCGACGCGGCCAGCAACCCGGCCGGCGCCCGGCGCGAGGTGCGCAGCACGACGATGTCGGCCGGCTCGCCGTCGGCCCGCGGAAAGCGGTGCGGGAAGTCGAGAATGCCGTTCACATCGGCGCCGCGGAACGCGTAGATGGACTGGTCCGGGTCGCCCACCGCGATCAGGTCCCGACCGTCGCCGGCCAGCGCCGCCAGCAGCCGCACCTGCGCGGGGTCGGTGTCCTGGTACTCGTCGACGAACACCGCCTTGTAGCGCCCGCGCAACACCTGTGCGGTCTCCGGCCGTTCGGCGAGCAGCACCGCGCGGTGCACCAGTTCGGCGTAGTCGACCACGCCCTGCGCGTCGATCACGTCCAGGTACTCGGCGAGGAAGTCGGCCGCGGCCCGCCAGTCCCGACGCCCGGTGTCCTGGGCGAACCGGGCCAACGCGTCCGGATCGAGCCCGAGTTCACGGCTGCGGGCGATCACCGCGCGCACCTCGTCCGCGAACCCCCGGGTGCCCACCGCCGCGCGCAACTCGGCGGGCCAGCTCTGGCTGCCCTCCTCGACCCCGCCCGCGAGCAGCTCGCGGACGAACACGTCCTGCTCGGGACCGGTGAGCAGGCGCAGCGGGTAGCTGAACAACTCGGCCGGCTGATGCTCGCGCACCAGCGCGTAGCAAAACGAGTGGAACGTGGTCGCGGTCGGCACCGCCGCGGTCCGCGCCCCGGCGGCGCGCAGCCGCGCGGTCAGCCGGTCGCGCAGTTCGCCCGCCGCCTTGCGGCCGAAGGTCAGGACCAGGATCTCCTCCGGCCGGATCCCGCGCGCCACCCGCGCGGCGACCGCTTCCACGAGCACGGTGGTCTTGCCGGTACCGGGACCGGCCAGCACGAGCAGCGGCCCGCCTCGGTGCTCGACGACGGCACGCTGGTAGTCGTCGGGGATCACGGGCGCGGGCGGGGCCACGGGGGTACGCCGCAGGCGGTACGCCGGGGTCGGGGTGGTCATCTGGCCGAAAGTGCCTTCGGGTCGCCGTCGAATCCTGAGGTGTGCACGGGCCGGGCCGGCGCGAGCGGATCGCGGCCCCGGTCGCGGTGGGTCGGTCCGGGTGGGTCGGCCGCGCCCCGGTCGGCAGGGCGCGGCCGAAGCCCATCAGATCACACCCGGCGCGATCGCCCCGGAAGCACGCGAGAGCGCACTGTCGCACCAGGGCGCGACCACTGTGGCCCCGTCCGCCCCCGGCGGTCAGGAGATCGGTGGAAATTCCCGGTCGGCGGGCACCTCGTCGGGCTCCGGCACCCAGCGCGCCCGACCCATGTCCACCCGCTCACCGCCGGAACGCAGCGGCGTGCCTTCGGCCCGGTAGTGCCCGGGCGCGCGCACCGCGTGGCTGGACGGCAACGTGCCGTCCGCGCGTACCACCCGCCACCACGGCACCCCGCCGCCGAACAGCGCCATCACGCGGCCGACCTGTCGGGGGCCGCCTTCCTGGAGGGCCTCGGCGACGTCCCCATAGGCCATCACCCGCCCGGGCGGAATGCGCTCGACCAAGTCGAGAACCCGCTCGGCGAAGGGGTTAGGGTCACTCATCCGGACATGGTGACAGAGTCCTCGGACACGGGGCGGCGCGGGCCGAAGCCCTTTCGGCCGCACTTCGGCGCGGCCGGGCCCAATCCCGGGCGCGGGTCGTGGCACCATCGACGCGGTGGTGACGGGTGATACGAGAGCATGACGGAACGATCGCAACGGGTGCCCCCGGGGACGGGCGCGCCCTCGTAGTCGAGCCCTCACAACCGCTGCGTGTGCACCGATCGTCCGATTTGATCCGAGTCCTGCTCGGTGTACTCGCCCTCGGCGTGGTCTTCTTCCTGGCCAGCATCGCCCGACAGACCACCTCCGGCCTGGAGTCGGACATCGTCCGCGGCGCCCAGAACAGCACGCCGCACCTGCTGCTCAACCTCTCCGGCGGGGTGTTCGCCGTCGCGGTGCTCGTGGTGCCGGTGGCCTACGGGATCGAACGCCTGGTCAGCCGAGACGGGTTGCGAGTCGCCGACGGGGTGATCGCCGCCGCGGTGACCTACCTGGCCTCGCTCGGGCTGGACTGGTGGATCACCGGCCCCGGCCCCGAGGCGCTGCGCGACGCGCTGACCCGACCGCTGCCGCCGCCGCGGACCGGCTGGACCGACCCGGTACACGGCTACCTCGCGCCGATCGTGGCCTACGTCACCGCGGTCGGCCTGGTACGCCGACCCCGCTGGCAACTCGTGGTGTGGACGCTGCTGCTGCTGAACGCGGCCACCGTCCTGGTCGGCGGCTACACCACGCCCGTCGCGCTGCTCACCAGCGTGCTGTTCGGCCGCACCATCGCCTACGCGACGCTGTACGCGGTCGGCCTGCCCAACACCCGGCCGCCGGCCGAGTCGGTGGTCGCCGCACTGCGCCGGTTCGGCCTGGTGGCGCTGTCCTGCGTACGCACCGACGACGGCCCCGAGGAGACCCGCCGCTACGCGGTCCGGCTGGCCGACGAGCGGCTGCTGGACGTGACCGTGCTCGACCGCGATCAGCAGGCCTCCGGCGCGATCTACCGCTTCTACCGCCGACTCGTGCTGCGCGGGGTCACCCAGCGCCGCACCGTGTTGTCCACGCGCCGCGCGCTGGAGCAGGAGTCGCTGATGGCGTACGCGTGCGCCGATGCGGGAGTGCGTGCGCCGCGTTTGGTGGCCACCACCGAGGTCGGCCCGGACGCCGCGCTGCTCGCCTACGCGCACGTGCCCGGCCGTACCCTCGACACCCTCGACGACGACGAACTCACCGACGAACTCCTGGCTCGACTGTGGGAGCTGCTCGGCCTGCTCCAGGCGCATCGGCTCACCCATCGGCGGCTGGTGGCCGAGAGCATCATGGTGGACGGCACCGGCCAGCCGTGGCTGGTGGACCTGCGGGCCGGCGAGATCGCCTCGAGCGACCTGGCACTGCGGATCGACACCGCACAACTGCTCACCACCATCGCACTGCGGGTGGGCGAGGAACGCGCCGTGCACACGGCCGCGGAGGTGCTCGGCGCGGACACCGTCGCGGCCTGCCTGCCGCTGTTGCAAAAGGTCGCACTCAGCCGCAGCACCCGCTCGGTGCTGCGCAAGGACAAGAACCTGCTCTCCCGGATCCGTGAGCAGATCCTGGAGCTGCGCCCGCAGGCCGAGGTCGAGCCGGTCCGACTGGAGCGGGTCCGCGCCCGCACCCTGGTCACCGTGGTCGCCAGTGCGTTCGCGGGCTACTTCCTGCTGTCCCAGCTCAGCCACGTCAACCTGGGCGAGATCTTCAACAGCGCGAACTGGGGCTGGGCGGCGATCGGCCTGCTGGCGTCCTCGCTCAGCTACGTGTGTGCGGCGCTGATGTTGCTGGGCTTCGTCCCGGAACGGCTGTCGCTGTTTCGCACCACCATGGTCCAGCTCGCCGGTTCGTTCGTGAAGCTGGTCGCGCCACCGGCGGTCAGCGGTGTCGCGCTGAACACGCGTTATCTACAGAAGGCGGGCATCCCGCCCACCCTGGCCGCCGCGAGCGTGGGTGTGTCGCAGTTGGGCGGCCTGGTCTTCCACGTCGGCCTGCTGGCGTTCTTCGGGTACATCGCCGGCACCGCCGAGACACCGTCCTTCGCACCGTCCGGCGCGGTGATCGCGGGCCTGCTGATCCTGGCCCTGGTGAGCCTGTTGGTGATGGCCGTACCGCCGCTGCGGCGCTGGATCGTCAAGCAGTTGCGGCAGCTGTTCTCGGGCATCGTGCCGCGGCTGCTGGACGTGCTCCAGACGCCGACCAAGCTCGCGGCCGGGCTGGGTGGCACGGTGTTGCTCACGCTGTCCTTCATCCTGTGCCTGGACGCCAGCGTGCGCGCCTTCGGCGGCTCGGCCAACTTCGCCGCGATCGCGGTGGTCTTCCTGGCCGGCAACGCAATCGGCTCGGCCGCACCCACGCCGGGCGGCATCGGCGCGGTCGAGGCGGCCCTGATCGCGGGCCTGACCAGCACCGCGCGCCTGCCCTTCGAGACCGCGACGGCGGCCGTCCTGCTCTACCGCTTCCTGACCTTCTGGCTCCCGGTCCTGCCGGGCTGGCTCGCCTTCACCCACCTGCAACGCAAACAGGCGATCTGAGCGCCGTCCCGCGAGCCGAGGACGGCGCCATGCCCGCGGCCGAAAACGCCGAACGGGCCGAAGATCGGCCCGTTCGGCGTTTTTTGGACCTCGGCCGGAGGCCGGGCCGGTGCCCGGCCGTCCGGCCCCGAGGACCTAGTAGACCGGCTTCTCCGGCTCGATCTGGTTGACCCAGCCGATCACACCGCCACCAAGGTGCACGGAGTCCTTGAATCCCGCGCTCTTGAGCACGGCCAGCACCTCGGCCGAGCGCACACCCGTCTTGCAGTTGAGCACGATGCGCTTGTTCTGGGGCAGGTCCTCCAGGGCGCGGCCCATCAGGAACTCGTTCTTGGGGATCAGCCGCGAACCAGGGATCTTGACGATCTCGTACTCGCCCGGCTCGCGAACGTCGATCAGGTCGATGTTCTCGCCGGCATCCAGCCACTCCTTGAGCTGCCGCGGGGTGATGGTCGAACCGAGCGCGGCCTCCTGGGCCTCCTCGGACACCACACCGCAGAACGCCTCGTAGTCGATCAGCTCGGTGACCGTCGGGTTCTTGCCGCAGACCGCGCACTCGGGGTCCTTGCGGACCTTGACCGTGCGGTAGGTCATCTCCAGCGCGTCGTAGATCATCAGCCGGCCGACCAGCGGCTCGCCGATGCCCATCAGCAGCTTGATCGCCTCGTTGACCTGGATCGACCCGATCGACGCGCACAGCACGCCGAGCACGCCGCCCTCGGCGCACGAGGGGACCATCCCGGGCGGCGGGGGCTCCGGGTACAGGCAGCGGTAGCACGGGCCGTGCTCGGACCAGAACACGCTGGCCTGGCCGTCGAAGCGGTAGATCGAGCCCCACACGTACGGCTTGTTCAACAACACGCAGGCGTCGTTGACCAGGTAACGGGTGGCGAAGTTGTCCGTGCCGTCGACGATCAGGTCGTACTGCCCGAAGATCTCCATCACGTTGTCGGCCTCGAGCCGCTCTTCGTGCAGGACGACCCGGGTGTACGGGTTGATCTCCTTGACCGAGTCGCGTGCGGACTCCGCCTTGGATCGCCCGATGTCGCTTTGTCCGTGGATGATCTGGCGCTGCAGGTTGGACTCGTCCACGGTGTCGAACTCGACGATGCCGAGCGTGCCGACGCCGGCCGCGGCGAGGTACATCAACGCCGGTGATCCCAGGCCACCGGCGCCCACACAGAGCACCTTGGCGTTCTTCAGCCGCTTCTGCCCGTCCATCCCGACGTCGGGGATGATCAGGTGGCGCGAATAACGACGGACCTCGTCGACGGTCAGCTCGGTGGCCGGCTCGACCAGGGGTGGTAGCTGCGACACGGAAACTCCGATGGTCGGACTGTCTATCTCGGCTCTTTTCCTACCGCAACAGTGCCACGCTCGTCCCGATTCCCGGGCAGCGGGTCCGGTCCGTGAGATTCGCGCGCGAGAGCCACCGGGCGCCTTCGAGGCGGCCCGGAGGGTGGGCGATCGGGCTACTTGGTGAACTTGCCCGACGGGTACGGCCACGGGTTGGCCTCGCAGGTCTCGCCCTTCATCGCGCCCTCGCTCGCGACCCGGGTCTTGGTCTGCTGCATCATCACCGGAGCGAGCCCGGCCCCGATGCCGCCCGCGCCGCACGCCTTCTCGTGGTTGTGCCCGAGTCGGTGACCGACCTCGTGGTTGATCAGCATCTGTCGGTAGCCGACGATGTCGTCGCCGTAGGCGGTCGAACCCTGGGCCCAGCGCCAGGCGTTGATCATCACGTACGGGGTGCCGTACGCGTCGCACGAGACGTTGTCCGTGCTGGTGTCGCCCACGATCGGGCTGCACGCCTTGTGTACCGACTGCGGGCTGGCCAGCCGCACCACGAAGTCCGCCTTCGGCCCGTCGGTGCGCTCGAAGGTCAGCCCCCCGCTCGACCAACTGCGCTTGTCGTTCAGCGTCTTCTGCACGGTCGTCGCGAACAACTCGCCGTCCAGTTGCAGACCCTGTTCGATCTGGACCGCGTAGGTGTATTTGCGGCCGGGGCCGGGTGCGGCCTCCTTGCCGGACACGGTCTCGAAATTGCCGCTCAGGCCGAGCTTGGGGTCGAGCGGGAAGCGCAGGGTCAGCTGGTCGGTGGTGACCGGCGACGCGGGCGTCGGCAGCGGCAGCGAGGAGGCGCCGCCCGGGGTGACCGGGTCCCGATCCGCGCCGCGCGACGCGGCCTGGTCGGTGGGCCTGGTGGCACCGCCCGGTGTGGCCTGATCGTCGCCGGCCGCATGGCTGGAGGAGCTCTCGTCGGGCATCTGGAGCACGACCGCACCGGCGAGCACCGCACCGGTGACCACCGCGCCGCTCGCCGCGACCAGGGTGCGCCGCCCCTTGCGCGGTGCGGGCCGGTTGGCCTTCCGGCTCTGTGCGCGGCCCCTGGGCGGGATGCTCCCGGTGTCCGGCTCGAAGCCGTGCCCCGGCTCCTTGGCCGAGTACTCGGGGCCCAGGTGGTCGTCGGTCGCCTCGGTCGCGAACGAGAGCTGTTCCAGGTCGAGTTCGGGGGCCGACACGGCCCACGGCTCGGACTCCATCAGGTACTGCCCCGCCCCGGGACCGTTCGCCGGCTCCGGCTCGGCGGGCAGTTCGTACAGCGCGTCCGCGAGCGGATCCTGGACCGGCACCACCGCCGGATAGCCGCCCGAGGCGTCGTAGCCGTAGCCGACGAAGCTCTGTGGCTCGAACGTGGTGGTGTCGTAGGTCGGCGCGGCGGGCGCCTCGATGATCGCGTGCATCCCGCTGGGATAGCCGTCCGCGGCGTACAGGTCGTTCGCGGGGCTCGTCGCCGGGTAGCCGCCGGTGGCGTAGGCATCCGTGCCGAACGAACCGGTGACGAACGAGCCGGTGTGCAGGGCGCCCGCGCCGAAGGCGTCGACGCCGAACGTGTCGGTGCCCAGGGTGTCGGTGCGGAAGGTGTCCGGGACCTGGCCGACCGACCCGGGCTGCACGCCGTACGGCTCCAGCGGGTCGTCCCAGTGCGCGGGCTCGCCGGGCATCGTCCCGGGCACCGCCCAGGTGCCGGAACCGGCCTCGGGCGCGGGGTGCTCCCAGCCGTGCTGTTGCCCGCCGTCGTACCCGTAGCTCCCGGTGTGTTGCTGCGCGACCGGGTAACCGCCGTAGCCGGGGTCCGCGGGGTAGCCGTGGTAGCCGGTGTCCTGCTCGGGATAGCCGCCGCCGTACGAGGTGTCGGTCCATCCGCCGCCGTAGCCGTCCTCGTGGACCTGCCCGTACGCGACCTGTTGGGGCACCGCCGCGTAACTGCCGGAGAGCGCGTCGTCCGGCAGGCCCTCTCCGTCGTACTGCACGCTCGTCTGCGTTCCCGAGTGACGTCCCATGAGTCTGCGTTCACCCCACCACGTTCGACGGCGAGAGGGCCCCGTCGAGAAGTTCGCGGAAACCCCGGGCCACCACGCGGGGGTGTTCGAGCATGGCCACGTGCCCGGAGTCGGGCACCACCAGCAGTCGCGCGTCCGGGAAGGTCTCGGTCGCGCGCTTGGCCATACGCGGGTCGACCAGCTTGTCCCGGCGCCCGTAGACGAGCAGCGTCGACGCCCGCACGTCGGCCGCCTGCCGCCACAACGCCCGCTCGCCACGCTCCAGGTAGGCCCCGATGACCGACCGGGTCGAGTGCGAGAACGCGTCCATCATGTACGGGAGTTCGAGCCGACGCCGGTACTCGGCCGCGGCGTCGGCGAAGGCCTTCTCGCCGACCGCGTCCGGGCTCCCGTACATCATCGCGATCGAGATCCTGGTGCGATCCTCGGGCGTCATGTTGCGGCTGAGCCGCAGCAGCGCGCGGCCCACGCCGGGCACCCCGAGAACCACCGTCGGCAGCACCGACGAGCGCACCCGCAGGTCCGGCAGCGCGGGCGAGATCAGCGTCAGCGTGCGGACCAGGTCCGGCCGGCGGGAGGCGAGCCGAGTGGCGACCGCGCCGCCCATCGAATTGCCGAACAGGTGCACCGGGCCCCTGCGCAGCGACAGGATCGCCCCCTCGACCGCACGACAGTGCGCGGAGATCGAGTAGTCCCCGTTCCGCGGCGGCGGCGAGTGCCCGAAGCCGGGCAGGTCGATCATCTCCACGGAAAGATCCGACCGCAGTTCGGCGGCCAGTTCCGTCCAGTTCAGCGAGGAGCCGCCGAGTCCGTGGATCATCATCGCGGGCGGCAGGTCGAAATCGTGGAGTGCGTCGCGGCGCACCACGACCTCACTGCCTGTGGCGACTTCGACCGTACGCGCAGGCCAAGGCGTCACGTCGGCGTCGCTTGCGGGGCTGAGGGTCGTCACGGTGGGCAATATTACGAGACGATCACTGAGACGGAAGGGCGGATGCCTCGACCGGCTTCGTCGCACCGGGTGGTCTCGGCTCTTATGCCCTGGTTCATGACGTCACTGTAAACGCTTCCCACATCACGTTTCGACATCGATCCCCGAAGTGCTGCAGGGATTCGGGGGGATCATGGACTTGCGGGACACCGCATGGCAGCGGACCGCACGGGCAGGGAGGCCCTATGTACCGAATCGACGACACCCCCGAGTTCGAAGACGTCACCGTCGGTGACGCCGCAGTTTCCGACGACACGGCCCAAGACCCCGAGATTCCGGTGCCGGACGCGGTGGAACAACACACCGCGGTGGGAGCGGACGAGGCCGAGGGCGAACCGGTGTGGGAGTCGGTGCCCGACGGCGTGGATCCCGCGGACGCGACCGAGCAGCGCCGCGGGGTCGGGCACCCGGAGGACGACGACTATCGCTAGCACCGCCGCGGAAGCCGGTCCCAGGGCTCGCGGCGCCCTCGCGCGCACTCCCCACGCCCCCTTGCGGGGGTTGTCGCAAGCGCGGGATCCTGTTTCGTTGCGCCACAAAACTTACGCCCTGGGTTACCCGAAAGTAGGATGACGTGGTGGAGAAACTCGCCGGATCACCGAGACATCCGGTATCCGCGACACGTTGAGCGACACCTTGAGGAGCCCCGTGACAGCCATCCAGGATGCGGATCCCCGTCCTCGCGGTACCCGGCTGCCCCGGCTCGCGCGCAGGACGCAACTCCTCGGCGCCGCCCAGGAAGTCTTCGTCAAGCAGGGCTACCACGCGGCAGCGATGGACGACATCGCCGAATGCGCCGGGGTCAGCAAGCCCGTGCTGTACCAACACTTCCCCGGCAAGCTGGAGCTGTATCTGGCGCTGCTCGACCAGCACTGCGAGGCCCTGTTCGCGGCGGTGCAGCGGGCGCTGGAGTCGACGCACGACAACAAGTTCCGGGTGGCCGCCACGGTCGACGCCTACTTCGCCTTCGTGGACGACGACGGTGGTGCGTTCCGGTTGGTCTTCGAGTCCGACCTGACCAACGAGAGCGCCGTGCGCGAGCGCGTGGAGCGGGTCAGCGAGATGTGTGCCGAGGCGGTCAGCAAGATCATCGCCGAGGACACCGGGCTGGGCCAGGAGGAGTCGATGCTCCTGGCGATCGGTCTGACCGGCATGGCGCAGGTCACCGCGCGCTACTGGATCGCGCGCGGCGCGACCATCCCGCGCGACGCCGCCTCGCTGCTGGTCTCGTCGTTGTCCTGGCGCGGCATCTCCCGGTTCCCGCGCAAGGACGACCCGCCGCACTGACGGCTCGGACCTGTTCGGACCTGTTCGGACGGACCTGGGGCTACGGGCGCGGAGGCGATCTTGTTCCCGTCCGGCGTTCGCGTTGGGCGTACCTGTCATGGCGTTCGGTGACCTCGGCTCTCGACTAGCCTGCTGGGGTAGGTACGGCCCGCGGCTGTCGCGGCGCCGATCTCCAGAATTTCAAGGCCGGAGGGACAGCCGTGGAGATCAAGATCGGCGTACAGCACGCCGGGCGGGAGCTGGTGCTGGAGAGCACGGACAACCCGGAGGACGTCGAGCGGGCCATCGCCGACGCGCTGTCGGGCACGTCCAAGCTGCTGTCCCTGACGGACGAGAAGGGCCGCCGGGTGATCGTGCCCGCCGACCGACTCGCCTACGTCGAGATCGGCGAGTCGTCGGCGCGCAAGGTCGGCTTCGGCGCCAACGCCTGAGCAGCCGACGCCCGACCGACGGTGTCGGCAGCGGCACCAACAAACCCGAGGGTGGTGGGGGGGGGGCCCCCCGCCCGCCCCCCCCCCGGTGTGGAACAGTTATTT
>NZ_JBEXCV010000200.1:0-13372 GCF_040605455.1 Embleya sp. NPDC005575
GGCCCGGGCCCCGGCTCGGCTCCGGCTTCGGCTCCCGCCCGCGCAGGTCCGCGCGCCCGCACGCCGGCCCGCGCCTTGGCTGAGTGCGCTCCCGTCAGGGCGAATCGTCCTCCGGCACCTCGGCGATCCGCTTGATGGTCGCCAACCGCCGGTCCCAGTCCGCCGCAAGCGAAGCCATCCAGCGTGCCGTCGCGTCCAGCGCCGCCGGCCGCACCGCGTACCGCACCTCCCGGCCGACCCGGCCGCCGGACACCAGCCCGGCCGCGTCCAGGACGGAAAGGTGCTTGACCACCGCCTGCCGCGAGACGGGCAGTCGCTCCGCGAGCGTCGTCGCGGTGGCCTCGCCCTGCGCCGCGAGCAGATCGAGCAGCCGGCGACGGGTCGGGTCGGCCAAGGCGACCAGCACGTCGTCGACCGCCCGATCTACGCCACCGGGCTCGTCCGTCACGCGGCCGCCTGTTCGGCGCGGGTCTTGAGGGCGTCGAGTTCCTGCGGCCAGCCCCCGGAGTTGTCGCGCACCGCGTTGCCGCGCAGTTCCTCGGACCCGGCCAGGGCCGCGAACCCGCTCTCGACCACCCGAAGCCGCGTCTTGTCGCCCTCCGCGACCAGGGTGAACTCCACAAGCGTGCTGTTGTCGTCGCGCAGTTCCCGGCCGGGGAACGCACTGGCCCAGCGGTAGGCCAGGTACGTGGGCGGCTCGACCTTCTCCACCCGCACCGGGAAGTCGCCGTACTCCGGGTTCTTCGCCATCATCGTCTCGCCCTCCCTGGCCACCGTTCCGGGCAGGCTCGCCTTGTCGGCCACCCAGAACCCGGGCTCGGCCACCAGCGACCAGACCCGTTCCAGGGACGCCTCGATCAGGGTTTCGCGTTCGATTCGATCCTCGCTCACGAGAGGGCTCCTTCATCGTCGTCGTCGCCATTGAATGCAACCTCAGAGTTGCACATCCGCCTTTCGGGTGCAACCCGAGGATTGCACCCGGATTCGGGTTCGACGATCGGGCAAGGTGGGCGGCTTCGCGCCGAAGGGGGCACCCACCACCGGCACGCACGACGGTGGGTTCCCCGGGTGCGACCTGATCCTGGCGGGAAGCGCCGCCGGCGCCGTGCTCCTCGGCGTCGGCACGTTGGTGATCCGCGGCCGACGCCCGGCAACGGCCCGAGTCCGCCTCACGCCGGCCGGCCACCCGGACGGTGTTCGTCACCGGCGACTCCTACGGCGGCCGCTTCGCCGCCCGCGTCGGCATCCTCGACACCGGCACCGGCACCGGCACCTGGTCTCGACCCTGGAGGACTGGGCGGTCAGCGTCGACGGCAGGCCGTACCAGGAACGCGGTCAGCGGGGTGCCGTTCTGCCAGAAACCCAGGAGGTCACGATCGATCAGGATCAACGCGTGCCGTGCGGCGAAGTCGCGGGCCGGGGCGGTGAATACCGTCGCGGTGACGATCACCGGAACATCGGCCCCGTGCTCGGCCCGGGCGGTGCCGTTGAAGCGCTGCACGTCGCCACTGCCGACGGGCCGGTGCGTCGCATAGCGCCTGCACTGGATGACCAGCCGCCGACCGTCCGGCAGTCGGCCCACCACATCGGCGCCCAAGTCCCCGCCGCCGCCCACTCGGGCCACCTCGGTACAGCCGTCGCGGCGGCACAGCGCCGCGACGTGGTCCTCGAAGCCGGTCCCGCTCATCGCGTCCACCGAGGTCAACGACCGTTGCCGGTCCAGACGTTGCTCGTCGGCCAGGCCGGCAATCGCCGTCGATGTCGCGGGGCCCTCGATCGAGCCGTCGGCCTCGATCGATTCCATGCAATCGCAACACGGCGCGGGTACAGTCGCATCCCACACGTCAGCCGCCCGAACCGCTCATAGAGTGGGTCGGGACGGGCTACGGACGGCAGAGTCGCGTGCGACGATCCGGTGCCGAGGAAAGAGGTGCGGGAGAGTGGATGGCGGTCACGGTCGCAGACACGTGCGTCGACGCAGTGCGGCAACGGCCCAGGGACCGAGCCCGCGAAACCGTGCCACCCGTACCACCCGCGATCAGCTCAACTGGCTCAACGAGGCGAGCCTACGCATCGGCACCACCCTCGACCTGAAGACCACCGCACAGGAGCTGGCCGACTTCACCGTTCCCCGCATGGCCGATGCCGCCGCCGTCGATCTCCTGGAGTCGGTGCTCCAGGGCGAGGAGGGGCAACGGCCGCGCGGCCGGGGAAGACCGGTCCGTCGGGCGATGGCCGTGGCGGCGATCGAGCGACTCGCCGACCTGGAACCCGACGAGGTCGGCGAGCTGTCCACGTCCGCCCCGGACCGGGACTCCCGCTTCACCCGGGCCCTGGCAGACGGCCGACCGCTGCTCATCGGCAGCTTCGGACCGGACGACTTCGAGGAGCTGGCACCCACCCCCAGTGCCGCCGTCAAACTGCGCCAAGCCGGCGTGCACACCTACCTGATGGTGCCGTTGATCGCCCGGGGAGTGCTGCTGGGCCATGCCGATTTCATCCGCGCGGGCAGCCGGCCCGGCTTCACCGAGGCGGACCTGGCACTGGCCGTCCAGCTCGCCTCCAAGGCAGCGGTGGACATGGATAACGCGCGCCTGTACGGGCGCGAGCGCGAGCACGTGGCCCGGCTCCAGCGCAATCTGCTCCCCCGCGTCACGCCGCGCACCCCGGGCCTGGAGGTGACCTCCCGGTACATCCCGACCGCCGATCCGCTCGGGGTCGGCGGCGACTGGTTCGACGTGGCGCCCCTGCCGGGCGGGCGCACCGCCCTCGTGGTGGGGGACGTGATGAGCCACGGCATGTCGGCGGCGGCCACCACCGGCGTACTGCGGGCCGTCGCACGCACCCTGATGGCGCTGGACCTGACGCCCGAACGTATGCTCGCCCGCCTGGACTTGGCCGCCCGTGACCTGGAGGACGACCAGGTCGCCACCTGTCTGTGCGCCGTCTACGACCCGGCCGAGGCCAGTTACACCCTGGTCAGCGCCGGTCACCCGCCACCACTGCTGGTCACCCCGGACGGCAAGGCGTCATTCGTGGACGTGCCGGTCGGTGCGCCGATCGGTGCCGGCGTCATCCCCTACGATCCGCTGCGGTTGACCATCCCGCCCGGCAGCCGACTGGTGCTCTACACCGACGGGCTGGTCAAGTCGCGTACCGAGGACATCGACGTACAACTGGCCCGGCTGCGCGCGCTGGCCGCCGGGATAGGGCCGATCGGGCTGGCCTCCGGTGCGCTCGGCGACCTCGCGCCCGGCGGTGGGACCCGCTTCGACGAGGCCGTCGTGCTCGTGGCCGCCACCGAAGATCCGCTGCTGGGAACGGACTTGCACACGTGGGACCTGCCCGCGAGCGGCTCGGCGGCGGGCGTCGCGCGCAAGCTGGTCAGAGAGCAGCTCGACGTCTGGGAGTTGAGCGATCTCTCCGATGTCACCGAACTCGTGGTCAGCGAACTGGTCGGGAACGCACTGCGCTACGGCGTCGCGCCCGGCCAACTGCGCCTGCTGCGGCACGATCGCCTGGTCGTCGAGGTCTCCGACACCGGCCCGGACCTGCCACAGATCCAACACTCCTCGCTGAGCGACGAAGGCGGCCGGGGCCTGCAATTGATCAACATGCTCTGTCGGGGCTGGGGTTCCTGCCGAACCCCGAACGGCAAGATCGTCTGGGCCGAACAGGACATCCCGTAGGGAAGGGAACGACAGATCGAGGACGATGCGTGCGGGTCGGTTCGGGTTCAGGCTTCGGTTCCGATGCCGGCGAAGGCGCAGGGTCAGGCGCAGGTCGGGTCGCCGGCTGTGGCCGGGACGGCGGAATGCGCGATGATTCGGCCCGCTTGCTCGACGACGAGGGACACGACGTGGTCGCGAGCGTCGGTGACGGCGACGCCATGGTCGAGGGTGCCACCCGCTTTCCGGCCGGTGCGGCCCTTGCCGGGCAGCGCCGGGCGGGGACCGATCCCCGTTCGATCCCCGCCGGGTCGGGCCGAAGCCCCGACGACGACGTCACGCACGGCCTCGGCCTCCGCCCCGTGTCGGATCCGCAACCGCGGCATCACCGCTACATCCGGTTGACGTCGCGCACGGGACTCCCGTCCCGACTCCTGCCCTCGGCGGGCGAACCTCGCCGGCTCGCCCCCGACACCGAAAGCCTGCCGGACCGGGCGGTGTCTGAAAACGCCTTTCAGCCTGAGCCGAAACCTGCTGGTCCGGGGGCGTTCCAGGACGCAAACTGTCGTGGTCCTCCCCGGGGCCGTGCCGAACGGGAGGCCGCCACAGGGCGTTTCACACGCAACGAACACGAGCAGGGGGTACACCGGTGCTGCGCATCCACTTCACCGCGGAGGACCTGGCCCGGACCCGACTCGCCACGACGGTCGGTGCCGCGGCCGAGACGTATCACAGCCTGGAACTGTTACAGGGGCAGCGCAGACCGCTGCCCTTCCGGGCTTGGCGCACCGCGGTGGCCGGCCGGGTGGAGGCGACGTCGGGCCCGCTCACCGCGCTGATGCCCGTGCGCGGCCCCGGCCTCGATCTACGCACGCTGATGGGGGACTCCCTCTCGCTCGACGAGGGCATCGAGAACCTGCTCGCGGTGCCCACTCGGCGGTTGCGCAAGGAAATGGCGAACGTGACCTTCGCACCCACTCACGCCACCTGGGTCCGCGACTTCCTGGACGGCGGCCGGGAACCGCGCCGCGAGTTCGCCGACGCCCTGCGCGCCTGCCACGATGTCACGCTCGCGCCGTTTCGATCCCGGATGCGGTCCCACCTGGAGTCGGTGCGAACCGGGTACGCGCGCACCCTGCTCGAGGGCGGCGTCGAGCGCCTGCTGGCCGAGCTGTGCGTACCGCTCGTCCGATGGAAACCGCCGGTCCTGGAGGTGGACTACCCCAGGCACGACGACTTTTGGCTCGGCGGCCGGGGGCTGGTCATCGCGCCGGCCCTGTTCCTGTGGCGAGAGTTGGTGCTGGTCCACGACACCGAGGACGAGACCGCGCCGTACGTGCTCACCGTCCCCACGGTGCGCGAACTCCGGGACGCCGCCGCGCTGTGGGAGCCCGGTGCGGCCGGCGACCGGGCGCTGGGCGCACTCCTCGGACAGACCCGAGCGGCCGCGCTGGCGGTGATCAACGACGGGTGCAGCACCACGGAGTTGGCCCGTCGGCTGAATTTGTCGCCGGCGTCCGCGAGCCAACACGCGACCGTACTGCGCAACGCCCGGCTGATCTCCACCACCCGCCAGGGCAGCGCCGTCCTGCACACCCTGACCCCGCTGGGCCTGGAACTCCTCGGCAGCGACCCCTTCCACGCGGTCCACCCGGCCCGGGCCTGAGCACCGCCGGGGCACGCACGACGGGTCCTCCCGGCACGGCCGGAGCCCCCACGCGCGGCTGCGTGGGGGCTCCGGCTTCGGGCCCGGCCGAGTGCCGGGCCTCGTCCGTGCGTTTCGCGGCCCGCCGCCCGTGGTGTACGGCGCAGCCGGATGCGGACTAGGAGAGGTGGGTCGTGTCGGCCGTCTTCGCCCGACGGCGCGCGGAACCGAATAGCGGGACGACGTTGAGCAGGAGGCCGACGATCGCGACGCCGGTGACCAGGTTGGCACCGGGCCGGTAGGTGCCGAAGTCGGTGTCTCCGGCGGTGGCACCGGTGGTGACGGCGGTGACCACGGCGAGTACGAGCGCCGCGCCGACCTGGCCGGAGGTCTGCACCAGACCGGAGGCGAGGCCCTGTTCGGAATCCTTGATGCCCTCGGTGGCCTGGGACATGATCGAGCTGAAGCCGAAGGCGAAGCCGCCGCCGAGGAGCAGCATGGTGGGCAGCACGGTGAAGGCGTAGTTCGGGGTGCTGCCGGCGGTGGCGAGGAACCACACGTAGCCCAGGCTCATCGAGGCCATCGACGCGATCAGCAGCGGCGCGGTGCCGTAGCGGTTGATCAGGCGTCCGGTGAACGGCGATCCGAAGGCCACCACGAGGCCGGCCGGCAGCAGGGCCAGTGCCATCCGCAGCGCGGACCAGCCGAGGCCGTCCTGGAGGTAGAGCGTCATCATGAACTGGAAGCTCATGTAGGAGCCCATCAGCGCGACGATGCTCAGATTGGCCCGCACCACCGTGCCGATCCGCAGGATGCCGAAGCGAACCAGCGGGTGGGCGAGTCGCTTCTCGACGAGCACGAAGGCGGTGAGCAGCGCCGCGGCCAGCACGATGGAGCCGAGCGTGATGGGTGCGGTCCAGCCGCGGTCGGGAGCCGAGACGACGGTGTAGACGGCGAGCAGCATGCCGCCGCTGAGGGTGACGGCGCCGACCAGGTCGTGGCCGCCGGAGTCGGCGGGGCGGTCGCGCGGGATCAGCACGTAGCCGGCGACCAGGGCCAGGATGGCCAGCGGTACGGGGGTCAGGAAGGTCCAGCGCCAGCCGAACTCGGTGAGCAGTCCGCCCAGGATCAGGCCGGAGGAGTAGCCGCTGGCGCCGAAGACGGAGAACACCGAGAGCGCTCGGTTGCGGGCCGGGCCCTCCGGGAACGTCGTGGTCAGGATGGACAGCGCGGTCGGCGCGGTGAAGGCCGCGGCCAGACCCTTGACGAAGCGGCTGGCGATGAGCAGGCCGCCGCTGTCCACCAGGCCGCCCAGCAGCGAGGCGGCAGCGAACACCGCGAGGGCGATCAGGAAGACCCGGCGCCGGCCGAGCAGGTCGGCGGTGCGACCGCCGAGCATCATCAAGCCGCCGTACCCGAGGACGTATCCGTTGACGATCCACTGCAACGAAGTCGCGGACATGCCCAGTTCGTGGCCGATCGACGGCAACGCGACGCCGACCATGGAGACGTCGAGGCCGTCCAGGAAGAGCACGAGGCACAGCACGGCCAGGACGCCCCAGAGTCTGGGGGTCCAGTGCGGGGCGGACGTTGTCGGGTCGGACGCGTCGGACGAGGGGGCGGAGCGCTCGCGGGAGGACGGTCCCGCGTAGGTCTCGACTGTGGAAGCCATGAGAGAGAACTTATATGCACACGCATTGAATGTCTACGCATTAAATGTGGGTGCAATAAATTTGCTTGCATGTTATGACGGGTGGCGTTACCTTGACGCGATGAAGACCGAGGAGCCGCTGATCGAGAGCTGGCGCAACCTGTTGTCGCAGTACAGCCTGGTCGCCCATGAGCTCGATCGTGCCCTCCAGGCGGAGCACTGCCTGACGATGAGCGACTACGAGGTCCTGGATCGCCTGATCGCCGCCGACGGCTGCAAGGCCCGCATCCACGACCTGGTCGGCGATCTGCACCTGAGCCAGAGCGCCTCCTCGCGCGCCGTCGCCCGACTGGAGAAGTGCGGCCTCGTGCAGCGCGCGATGTGCGACACCGACCGCCGGGGCGTGTTCGTCACCGCCACCGACCGCGGCCGGGCCCTGCACCTCGAAGCCCGCCGAACCCAACTCGCCGTCCTGCAAAAGCACCTGGCCTGACGAGCCACACCGCCGACGGCCGCCCGGGCTCCGCAGGACGGGGCGGGGGTGGGATAGCCTCGCCGGCATGTCCGCTGCCCCGAAGGTCCGTGCCTATGTCCCCGCCGACGAGGACGCCGCGGTCGACGTCTGGTCCCGGGCGGGCCGCATCGCGCATCCGTTCATCCCGGGCGAGGGGGAAGGCGAACGCGAGCGGCAGATGCGCCAGACCTACCTCGTGCACGCCGACAACTGGGTCGCCGAGATCGACGGTCGGGTCGTCGCGCTCCTCGGTCTGATCCTCGGCGAGATCGACGGCGTGGACTCCGGCGAGATCGGCGGCCTGTTCGTGGCGCCCGAGGCGCAGGGCACCGGCGTGGGCCGACTGCTCGTCGAGCACGCGGCGACGCTGCACGGCGCGCTGACGCTGGAGGTGTACGAGAAGAACACCCGGGCGCGCCACTTCTACACCCGCGTCGGATTCACCGAGCACAGCCGTCGCACCGACGAGCCGTACGGCGAGGTCCTGCTCAAGCTCGTTCGCCCGGCACCGCGAGCCTGAACCGGCCCGGCGAGCCCCGGCCCGGCGAGCCCCGGGCCCGACACCGCAGGGCCGAACCCGGGGCCGACCCGTCCGGCCGGAGGGACGTGCGCTCCGGCCGGACGGGCATCGGGCGATGGCGTGCGCCGGCCCGATTCGCGCTCTACCGGCCGTAGTCCCGGCCGACGACGAGGGGCTGCCCGGCCGAATCGGCACTGGCCAGGTCCTGCCCGGCATCGATCCGGCCCTGCACCGCGTACTGGTAACACGGGAAGCGGATACAGACGACGGACCGGCTCACGCCGTGCAGCACGGGAAACCCGGTGCGGTTGGCGATCGAGAGCACCGGTCGGGTGACGGTGTACCCGGCGTCACCGCGATCCTCGATCACCCGTGCGGGAACCACGGTCCGCGTCCCGCTCAGGTTGTGGCCGCTGTAGACGCACAGACTGGCCGCGGGGCAGGACTCGGCGGCGGCGCCGGCGGTCGGGGCGAGAGCCAGTGTGCCCAGGAGCGTACCTGCGGCGGCGCCGGCGGCGATGGTGGCCAATTTACGCATCATGCGAGTGTCCTCACTTTCGATGGGTCGAGCGGTCGACGAGGCGAACCGGTCGACGGGTCGACGGGTTGTACGTCGGATCTGCGACGGTTGGTTGGCGCGGTCCGACGCAGGCCACGGTTCCGTATCGACAGCACTGTGTGAAACCACATTTACGGACAGTGGCGAACCATGTCGTTTCGGCCGGGTCGCCGACCGCCGACACCCGTTCGGAATCACGGTGTAATCGATCGACTACGGGCAGTGGATCCCAGGAAATCGCCCCACCGACGTCCGCCGGCAGGCTCGCCCGGTGACCCCTCGCGCACCGGATCGAGCGGTTCACCCATTCGCTTTCGGCCACGTCCCCCTGGCCGAAACCGCCACGACCACCGCGCGGCCACAGCCGGCACCCACTGGCGGCACCCACCCGACTCCCACCCACTCGACCCGCCCACCCCGGCAGTCGATCCCGCCCACGAAGGGGCGGACGCTCAGCGCGAATCCGCATCCTTCGCGTTCGCCACGGCGGCACGGCCGGCCGCCAGGCGGGCGGCCGGCAGTCGGAACGGTGAGCAGGACAGGTAGTCCACGCCGACCTCGTGGAAGAACCGGATCGACTCCGGGTCGCCCGCGTGTTCCCCGCACACGCCGATCCGCAGCCCCGGACTCGCCCGCCGACCCTCCTGGGTTGCGAGGTCGACCAGCCGGCCGACGCCCTCGCGGTCGATGGTCTCGAACGGCGAGACGTCGAGGATGCCCCGGTCCAGGTAGCCGGCCAGGAAGGACGCCTCGGCATCGTCGCGGGACAGACCCCAGGTGGTCTGCGTCAGGTCGTTGGTGCCGAACGAGAAGAAGTCCACGACCGGCGCGATGGTCGCGGCGGTCAGCGCGGCCCTGGGCAGTTCGATCATGGTGCCCACCGGGCAGCGCACCGGTGTCCCGGCCGCCTGTCCGACCTCGGCCAGGACCCGTTCGACCTCCGCGCGCACGATGCGCAGTTCCTCGACGGTGGCCACCAGCGGGATCATGATCTCCGCCCGCGGGTCACCGCCGGCGCGCACCCGCGCGACCACCGCTTCCCCGATGGCCCGCACCTGAGTGGCCACCAGCCCGGGGGTGGTCAGCGCCAGCCGTACCCCACGCAGACCCAGCATCGGATTCTGCTCGTGCAGGCGCTCGATCGCCTCGTGCACGCGCACCGCACGCGGCTCGGGCTCCTCGCCCCGAGCCCGGATTCGGGCCAGCCGGACCGCCGACTCGGTGTGGTCGGGCAGGAATTCGTGCAGTGGCGGGTCCAGCAGCCGGATGGTCACGGGCAGGCCGTCCATCGCCGCGAGCAGTTCGGTGAAGTCCTCGCGCTGGAGCGGCAGCAGGGCGTCCAGGGCGAGCCGACGGTCGGCGTCGGTGCGGGCCAGGATCAGGTCCTCGACGAGGGGTCGACGCGGGCCCAGGAACATGTGCTCGGTACGACACAGCCCGATTCCGCGGGCGCCGAAGCGCCGGGCCCGGGCCGCGTCCTGGGCCGTGTCGGCATTCGCCAGGACGTGCAATCGCCGTACCGCGTCCGCCTGCTCCAGGAAGCGGGCGACCGCCTCGACCACGCCGGCGGAGCGTACACCGGTCTCCAGGTAGCGGGTGACCGACGAAGGCACCAGTGGCAGCGCGCCCGCGTACACGGTGCCGGCCGTACCGTCCACCGAGACGGTGTCACCCTGTTCGAGCACCGTCCCGTCGGCGCCGGTGCAGCGTTTGCCCTCGACGTCGATGTCCAGGTCGGCCGCGCCGCACACGCAGACCTTGCCCATGCCGCGGGCCACCACCGCCGCGTGGCTGGTCTTGCCGCCCCGGCCGGTCACCACGGCCTCGGCGGCGATCATGCCGGGCAGATCGTCCGGGCTGGTCTCCGGGCGGACCAGCACGACCCGTTCGCCGGTCGCGGCCCGCCGGGTGGCCTCGGCCATGTCGAACACCACCGCGCCGACCGCAGCGCCCGGCGAGGCCGGGACACCGTGCGCCAGCGGTGCGGCGTCCGCGTGCGCGTCGAAGCGCGGGAAGGTCAGCTGGTCCAACTGCCTGCCGTCCACCCGGGCGAGTGCCTGCGACCAGGTGATCGTGCCCTCGTCCACGAGCGCGCAGGCGATCCGGAAGGCGGCCTCGGCGGTCCGCTTGCCCACCCGGGTCTGCAAAACCCACAACCGGCCGCGTTCGATGGTGAACTCGACGTCGCACAGGTCGCGATAGTGCGCTTCGAGCAGCCGCAACACCGCGATCAGGCGTTCGTACGAGGAGGGGTCCAGCCGTTCGAGGTTCTGGAGCGGCAGCGCGTCGCGGACCCCGGAGACCACGTCCTCGCCCTGCGCGTCGGGCAGGTAGTCGCCGTACACCCCGGCCCGCCCGGTGCCGGGGTCGCGGGTGAACGCGACGCCGGTGCCCGAGTCCGGTCCCGAGTTGCCGAAGACCATCGCCTGTACCGTCACCGCGGTGCCCAGGTCGTCCGGGATGTGCTCGCGCCGCCGATAGACCCTGGCCCGCTCGCCGTTCCAGGACCGAAAGACCGCCAGGACGGCGCCGGCGAGTTGTTCGCGCGGGTCCTGCGGAAACTCCTCACCCGCGTCCTCACGGACGATGCGCCCAAACTCCCCGACGATCTCGGTCAACTCCCCGACGCCCAGCCCGAGATCGTCGGCCACGCCCAGGCGCAGCCGATATCGGGTGAGTACCTCCTCGAAGCGCGCCGCGGGCACGCCCAGCACGGTGGCTCCGTACATCTGCACCAGGCGGCGATACGAATCCCACGCGAAGCGTTCCCGGCCGCTCGCCGCGGCCAGGCCGAGCACCGAGGCGTCGTTGAGGCCGACGTCGAGGATCGTGTCCATCATGCCGGGCATGGAGAACCGGGCCCCGGAGCGCACCGAGACCAGCAACGGGTCGTCGGCCGCTCCCAGCCGCCGCCCGATGGAGTGCTCCAGGCGGGCGAGGTGTTCGGCGATCTCGTCCGCCAGTGCGCTCGGCGGCGCGCCCGTGCGCAGGAAGACCCGACACGCGTCCGTGCCGATCGTGAATCCGGGCGGCACGGGCAGCCCCAGCCGGGTCATCTCGGCGAGGTTCGCCCCTTTGCCACCGAGCAGTTCGGCCTGCTCCCTGGAGCCTTCGCCGAAGTCGTACACGTAGGCGGTCGCCATGGGCATCCCTTCCCGCGCGGTGGGCCCGCGAAGAACGGTGCCCGTACCGACGCGTGCCGCCGGGCGCGACCGGCGCGGATGCCCGTCCGGTCCGCCGAAACTCGCCGGGGTCCCCGCATGGGCTCCGAACGCGCACGTCCACGGCCCACGAACACCCGCCGCGATCGTCACGACGTCGACACCGGCTGTCTTTCAGGGTAGCCGAGGCGGGGCGGCGCCGGCGCAGCGAGTCCCGGCGGCCGGCGGGCCGCCCGGGACGATCCGCGGCGGTCCTCGGGCTGCCGGTCGACGGCCGCCACAGCCCGGGAGGAGCACGTCCGCGATCCACCGCTCCAGGTCGGAGAGGTTCGGGAAACACGGATGCGCTCGAACCGATGAAGCCCGCCACGCCGGCCTCCGCAACGGTGATCACGTTTGACCACACACGGTAATCACTCGATCGCGCCAAGGGTATCGTCGCCGTCGACGCCCCGCCACAAACCCCGGAATACCGAGGACTACGCCCAAAAGCCCCCGGTGCGTTTTCGACGCACACGAGCCGGCCCCGCCGGCCGCGTCGCGGCCGGCGGGGCCGGACCCTGGCTCGGGGACTACGCGAGGGACTGCACCGGCCGACGGGTGGACGTCTCGATCTCGCCCGCCGCCTTGTCCAGCAACTGCCGGGTCAGGTCGGTCAATGCCCGCGCGGCGGCGATCTCCTCGCCGACCTGCGGCTGGTCGGGGTCGTCCGGGAAGCGGCTCGCGTGCGCATGCGAGCGCAACTCCGTTCCGTCCCGCAGCCGAAGGAGCGCGGCCGCCTCGGTTCGCTTGCCGTCCTCCTTGAACTCCATCTCGATGTGCCATCCGACGATCTGCATGAGTGTCGCCTCCAAGCCCCCGGTCCGGTCGGTGCCGGTCGTGCCCCTCCGCACCGGCGTGGTGCGTCCTGCCGCACCGCGATGCCCCGCTCCCTTCCGTCACCTCGATTCGCGTCCCGCGTCCTTGTCGACGCGATCACCCGTCGCCGGATCCCCGCTCGCCCGCTCGCCGCCCGGCGGCGGTCCGCTCACCGTGACCCGGGCCGGGCGCAGCAGCCGATCCCCCACGCGGTAGCCCGGCGTGTGCACCACCGAACAGATCGGCGGATTCACCCCGGGCTCGACCCGGTACACCAACGCGTCGTGGATGTGCGGGTCGAACTCGTCCCCTACCGTGCCGAATCCACGCAACCCCAGCGTCGCGAGCGTGTCCTGCAGAGCGTCCACCGCACCGGCCACTCCGGGCGTCGTCTCACCGGCGGCGCGAGCCCGGTCGAAGTCGTCGAGCACCGACAGCAGCGGCGTGAGCACATTGGCCAGCGCGACCTCGCGCACCGCGAGCCGATCCCGGCGTACATGTGCGCGATAGGCGCCGTAGTCGGCCTGGAGCAGCCGCAGTTCGTCCACCCGCTCGCTCAGCTGCCCGCGCAGCGCCGCGATCTCGGCCAGCAGTGCGGCCAGGATCGGCGACTGCGGATGCTCGACGGGGACCGGCAACAGCCGCCCCGAGCCGGGGGAGGTCCGGTTCACGCGGTCCCACCTCCCTGCTTGTCGTCGTCAACGATCTCGGCGTCCACGACGTCGTCGTCGGCAGTGTTGCCCGCGGCGTCGCCGGTCGAACCGGCCGCACCCTCGGCGCCGGGCTGGGCGTTCGC
>NZ_JBEXCV010000201.1:0-13299 GCF_040605455.1 Embleya sp. NPDC005575
GGTCCCGCCGACCCCGCCGACCGCGCGGTCGCCGCCGCGATCGCGCACGCGCGGGAGACGCTCGCCGGTGCCTACCGCACCCCCGATCGGGTCGGCCGGCCGGACACGTTGCCCGAGCGGGTGGCCGCCGGTGCGCGCAATCTGCTGGTGTCGGCGGAGTCCTGGCGGTACGGACTGCGGCTGACGTTGTGCATCGGGGTGGCCCAGGCGCTGGTGTCCACGGTGGACGTGCCGCGCTCGTACTGGGTGCCGCTGACCGTCACGTTCGTGCTCAAGCCCGACTTCGGCTCGGTCTTCTCCCGGGCCCTGCTGCGTGCGTTGGGTACCGCGGCAGGGCTGGTGGTCGCAGGGGTGATCCTGGAGTTCGTACCGCGCGGCGGGTGGGAGGTGCCGGTCGTGCTCGTGCTCGCGGCAGCGCTGCCGATACTCTCTCGGCGCGGTTACGGCTATCAGACCGCGGTGATCACGCCGCTGATCCTGATCCTGTCCGACCTGCTCGGGCACCAGGGCGTCGGGCTGCTGGCGCCGCGCCTGGTGGACAGCCTGATCGGCTGCGCGATCGTGTTGGTCGCGGGCTATGTGTTGTGGCCGGAGAGCTGGCACACCCGGGTGGGCGCGCGTTTGGCCACGGCGGTCGAGGACACCGCACGCTACATCGAGTGCGCGTTCGACGAGCGGACCGATCAGGCGGCGCGGGCCCGGACTCGGCGGCGGATCTATCGGGACCTTTCCGATGTCCGCACCGAGTTCCAGCGCGCGCTGGGCGAGCCGCCGCCGGCCGGCGCCCGGGCCGCGGCGTGGTGGCCGCTGATCGTCGCGGTCGAGCGGGTGATCGACACCGGCACGGCGGCGGCGGTACGCACCGCGCACGGCGCGCCGCCGCCCTCGCCGGAGGCGGCCGCGTACATGGCCGCCGAACTGCGCGCACTGGCGGCCTCGATGCGCACCGGTGAATCGCCCGCCCGACCGGCGCCGCCGGTCGCCGCCGAGGATCCGCACGACGCGCTCACCGACGTGCGTCGGGAGGTGCGCTCGGCACGCACGATGCTGGACGGGCCGGCCGGACCCGGGGAGGGGAAGGGCTCGGCGGGGGTGGCGGACGGGCTTCGGTCGTAACCGTCGGGAGCGGATGCCGGAGGGCGCTGCTCAGTCGGGGGCATGCGCCCCGGTCGTCGACAGTTCCCGGATGCGCTGCCGTCCGTCGCTTCGAGCTCGAAGGCGACCTGCGCGCTCGACGTGAACCGCGGGCGGCGCCGATGCGGCGCTTCCGGCATTCGCACATCGTGCGTCAACTTGTGGTTGACGAACCTCGATCGTCAACCTACGGTTGACGCATGGAGAATCCCGTGCGCATGACGAATCCGGTTCGGCTCGACGACCTCATCGAGACCATCAAGAAGACCCATTCCGACGCCCTCCATCAGCTGTCCGACGCGGTGATCGTCTCGGACCACCTCGGCGAACTGGCCGATCACCTGATCGGGCACTTCGTGGACCAGGCACGCCGATCGGGGGCGTCCTGGAAGGACATCGGTACGAGCATGGGCGTGACCAAGCAGGCGGCGCAGAAGCGCTTCGTCGCGAAGGCGTTCGGCGAGGCCGACCTCGACCCCAGCCAGGGCTTCGGCCGCTTCACCGACCGGGCCCGCAACGTGGTGATGGCCGCGCAGAACGAGGCTCGCGCCGCGGGCAACCCCGAAATCGCGCCGGTGCACCTGGCGTTGGGACTGTCGGCGGAGCCCGAGGGGCTCGCCGTACGCGCCCTCGCCGCGCAGGGGGTGAGCCCGGAGGCCGTGCGCGAGGCGGCGCTTGCCGCGGTGTTGCCGCCGAGTGTCGATGCGCTGCCCGAGCTGATCCCTTACGACCAATCGGCGCGCAAGGTCCTGGAACTCACCTTCCGCGAGGCCTTGCGGCTGGGCCACAACTACGTCGGCACCGAACACATCCTGCTCGCGCTGTTGGAGTTGGAGGACGGCGCGGGCGTGCTCACCGGCCTGGGGATCGACAAGGACGCCACCGACGACTTCGTCATCGCCACGCTGGCGGCGCTGCTGGCGGAGCGCCACGGGCAACAGTCCTGACGCCGACAGCCCTTCCCGCAAACCCACCCGAGAGGCACCGTCCACGGCACCCCCCGCCGAGGACGGTGCCTCTCAGCCGGGTGGGGTCGACCGCGACGCGGGAGCGGTGCTGGACGGTGACACCGAGGTGGGCGTCACCCTCGACACCGAGACCGGCGAGCAGCCGGATATCGCCCTGGTTCGGCTTCGTGAACAAATGCTCCGAACTCCGACTCACCGCCGTCACCGTTCCGTCCACGACCCTGATCGTCCAGGACCGCTGATCCCCGGCGCGAAACCGCGCCCGCCACCCGAAGGTGTGGCCGCTCCGCCCGCTCGGGCGGCTTGTCGGCGCGTTCGCCCCCCGGGACACCGGGCGTCGACGATGATTGTCGTCGGCGGCCCCGGCCGCCCCGCAGGCGGCGCAACCTGTGAGGATGTCCGCTTGTGGGGGAGGCGACAGTGGGCGAGACGCACGGGCCGGACCGGACGGATGCCGCAAATGACCGGGCAGCCGACTCCGGGCTGCCGCTGCACCCGCGCGGGCTCGTCGACCTGCGCGGGCGAGAGCGCGGGCCCGCCGTGTTGGGCTATCCGACCGGTGCCGTCGTGGTGGTCTCCGGGTTGCCCGGCAGCGGCAAGAGCACTTTGCTCAACCGCTGGTCCCGATCGGCGACGGTGATCGACCCGCGCACGGCGCACGTCGAGTATCAGGCCCGGATGCCCGGATGGCTGCCGTACGCGGTGTACCGCCCGTGGGTGCGGCTGCAACACATGCGGCGGCTGCGCGCGCACGTGCGCGACGGGGGACCGGTGCTGGTGCACGACTGCGGCAGTCGGCCGTGGATGCGCCGATGGCTGGCCCGATCCGCCGGCCGACAGCGGCGCGAACTGCACCTGGTGCTGCTCGCGGTGGACGCGGCCGACGCGTTGGCGGGCCAGGAGAAGCGCGGACGCTGGGTCCCCGGACGGGTTTTCGGCCGACACCGGCGCGGCCTGGCCCAGCTGCTGCTGGCGCTGTCCGTACAGGGCAGCGCGGTGGTGCCGGAGGCGGCCTCCGTCGTACTGCTCGACCGCACCCTGCGCGAACACGTTGTCGCCCTGGAATTCGGCCCGGGTCGGGCCCCGCGGCCGCTGCCGGAGCCGCTGCCGGAGCCCGCCGCGCCGCCGCCGATCCCGCCCACCACCGTCACCACCGCGCGTGTGGCCATCCGACGCGACCCGCGCACCCCCGAACCGATGCCTTGACGGTTGTCCGCCCCCGGCCGGATGCGCGCCGCGGACCGGACGGGAGCGCTCGCCGGCACGCCGACCGGGCGCACGCGGTGGGTTCGCCTCGTCGCGTCCGGCATCTCGCCGCCGGGCCCGGGCGGGCTATGCCGTCGCCGGCTGCCATGCCGGCGGGCGACCGGCCCGGGCCACCACCCGGTCGAGCAGCGTGGCGTCGGCAGTTACCGGTACCGCGCGGGCGAACAGGGCCTGCGTGTCGGGGGCGTCCTCGGCATCCGGCGCCGGGGTCAGGAACGCCATGGAGGTTTCCAGGTTCGCCGAGTCCACGGCGTACTCCCGTCCCAGCGCACGAGCCAGATCCCAAGCGTGCAGCACGAGTTCGTTGTGGCACACCAGCCCCATGATCTCGGCGGGCAGGGTGACCCCACCGGCCCGGGTGATTCCCTTCCACGCGCCCGGCTCGCGCCACGTGTCCACCAACTCGTCCAACTGCCGGGGCAGGATCATCCGCCAGTCCGGATCCAGCGGGGGCATCGGGCCGCCGGGGGCGGTGGCGGTCAGCGGACCCGACTCCTTGTGCCCCGCGGCGCGGAACGCGGCGGTCAGGCCGACCAGGTGGGAGAGCAGATCGCGGACCGCGTACTGCGTACACGGCGTCGGATCGTCGAGTCGCGAGTCGTCGAGCCCGGCCACGAGCCCGGCGATGGCCGCGGCGGGAGGTTGCAGGTCCGGTGTCATGGGTGACTCCTTTGCGCGTCGTCGTTCGAGTCCATGAAGGGTGGACCGGAGCGGCCGGGAAAACTCATCGCGCCTACCCGAACTCGCCGGCGCGCATGCCGGACGCGGTGTCGACCGGGCGCGTCGGCCGTACCCCCGTACCGGCCGGCGCGCCCGGGCCCGTTCAGTCCCCGGCGCGCTCCACGCGGTACGTGATCAGCCGTATGGCCGGGGCCGAGACGACCTGGACGACACCGGTGCCGGGGATGTCGAGGTGCGCGAAACCGCCCTCGATGGCGACCCGGGCGGCCGGCACCGAGGCGGTGGGCGTGCCGTCGGCGCCGATCACCGCATAGTGGTCGACGAGCTCGACGGACGCGTCGTGCCAGATGCGATTCATCGCTGTGTCTCCGATCGTGGTCGTGTTTCGGCCGAGGCGCTGCCTTCGCCGCCGGCCGTATCTGCGGTCGTGCCCATGCCTGTGGCCATGCCCGTGGCCCTTTCCGTACCTTCGGTCATGCGCGCACCTCCGGGAAGTCCAGCTCCGGGCGAGCCAGGTGGTTGTAGTAGTTGGACAGCGTGTTCAGTGCGATGTGCGCGACGATCTCGGCCTGCTCGGCGTCGGTGACGCCGGCCGCGTGGGCCGCGGCCCGGTCCGCGTCGGTGACCCGGCCGCGGGTGTGCACGATCGCGCGAGCCAGACCCAGGACCGCGTCGGCGTGCGGATCCGCGTCGTGCCCGTCACGGGTGGCTCGGAGTTGCTCCTCGGTCAGTCCGATCAGGCCGCCGCGGAAGGAGTGCGCGCTGACGCAGTAGGTGCACTCGTTCTCCTGAGCGATCAGCAACGCGAGCTGCTCGCGCAGGCGCGGACGCAGGACACCCCGGGTGAGGTGGTCGCGCATCGCGAGGTAGCCCTCCAAGGCGGCCGGGCCGCTCGCGAGCGCCGCGTACAGGTTCGGCACGCGGCCGAGTTGCTTCGTGACCCGCCCGAGGAGTTCCTCGTTGTCGGGCTTGCCGTGGTCGACCGCCGAAGCGGTGGACGGGGCGGGTGTGGACGACATGCGGACCCCCGGTGTGTGCTGGAGCCGAACAAAAACGGTACCGATCGGTGCCGTTTTGCAGACGGTACTGAGCGGTACCGTTTTTGGTCAAGGGGAGTTAGGATCAGAACGTGCCTGTCAACGCCCGAGACCGCCTGCTCGCCAACGCCGAGGAACTCTTCTACGCGGAGGGGATCCGCGCCGTCGGCATCGAACGCATCCTGGCCCAATCGGGCGTCGGCCGTGCGTCGTTGTATCGGCACTTCCCGAGCAAGGACGACCTCGTGGTCGCCGTCCTGGAGGCGCGCGACCGGCGTTGGCGGAATTGGCTCGCCGAGCGGGTCGAGGCGCTGGGCGGCCACCCGCTCGCCGTCTTCGATGCGCTCGCCGAGCGGTTCGCGCACAACGACTTCCGGGGCTGCGCGTTCATCAACACGATGATCGAGTCCGCCGACCCGGACAGTCCCGCGCACCGCGTCGCGGCGGCACACAAGGAACACGTGGTCGACTACCTCGAACAGCTTCTGACCGGCGCCGATGTGCCCGAACCGGCTCTACAGGCAAGGCAGTTCGCTCTTCTGATGGACGGCGCCATCGTCACCGCCCTGCGCGAGCGCACCCCCGCCCCGGCCGACCGGGCCCGCCGACTGGCCGAAACCCTCCTCGCAGCCGGCAGCCCCGCCCCCTGAACCCACACGCCGACACCGCCCACACCAACGGTCCCGGCCACCGCACACCACCACACCCGGCCTGCCGCCGGTCCGTCCCCCGGTCACGCCCGCCTCACGAACCCCGCCCCGCGTCGCGCGCGCCACCCGACCGGCCCCGCACCCACGCCACCCCACAACACCCGCGCGCTTGCGCCGATTCGCGCTAGCGCGCGCCCGCGTCCGGTGCGACCGCCGCCAGGTCGGCGACCGTGCCGGACATGATGGTCCGCACGTGGCGGGTGATGTGTTCGATGGGCCAGTCCCACCAGGCCAGTTCGAGCAGGTGGGCGATGTCCGCCGGGCTGTATCGGGCGCGGATCGGGCGGGCCGGATTGCCGCCGACGATCGTGTAGTGCGGGACGTCGTCCACCACGACCGCGCCGGAGGCGACGACCGCGCCGTGACCGATCCGGACACCGGGCATCACGGTGGACCGATAGCCGAACCACACGTCGTTGCCGACCACCGTGTCACCTCGACCGGGAAGTCCGGTGATCAGGTCGAAGTGTTCGGCCCAGGAGCCGCCCATGATCGGGAACGGAAAGGTCGAGGGCCCGTCCATGCGATGGTTGGCGCCGTTCATGATGAACCGCACGCCCTCGCCCAACGCGCAGAACCGGCCGATCAACAGCCGCTCCGGGCCGTAGTGATAGAGCACGTTGCGGGTCTCGAACGCGGTGGGATCGTCCGGGTCGTCGTAGTACGAGAATTCGCCGACGTCGATCAGCGGTGAGGTCACCAACGGCTTGAGCAGGACCACGCGCGGCTGCCCCGGCATCGGATGCAGCACGGTGGGATCGGCGGGGGGAAGGGCATCCACGGGCGCGTACTCCAGGTGTCGTGCAGGGGTTTCGCAGAATTTTCGCATTCGCGGGGGTTGTTGGGTGGTTCCGACCCGTCGGCCGTCGATCCGGGCCGGCGGGTCCACCGGCCGCCTCGGCTATTCGTAGCGGTACTTGAGCGAGTCCTCCTCCGCCTGCCGAACGTCCTCGATGGTCAACCCCGGCATCCGTAGCTGGGCCAGCGTCACCTCGGCCGAACTCGGCTGCGCGTCGGCGGGCAGCCAGCCCTCGGGCTTCCAGGCCGAACTGCGCAGCAGGGCCTTGGGGCAGTGCGGATAGACCTCGTCCAGTTCCACCACGAGGGCGCTCACCGGCGGCTTGCCCACGGCAGTCAGTTGCGCCAGCAATTCGGGCCGCGCGGACACACACGCACGGCCGTTGGCGCGCAGGGTCGTGGTCCGACCCGGGATCACGAACAGCAGCCCGACCCGGCCGGTCTCCAGCACGTTGCGCAGCGTGTCCAGGCGCTTGTTGCCGGTCGCGTCGGGGATGACCAGCGTGCGGTCGTCCAGCACGGCGACGAAGCCGGCCGGCCCGCCGCGCGGGGTCACGTCGCAGCGGCCTTGCGCGTCTGTGCTGGCCACGAAGACCAGCGACGCGCAGCCGACGAGTGCCCGGGTCTTCTCGGTGAGCCGGTCCGTTTCCTTGGCGGCCGCCGCCGCGCCGGGTTGTTCGTAGAGTTCGCGCAGGCCCGTGGGATCGGTTATCGCGTCCGCCCGCAGTGCGTCGAACAGGCCGGTGTCGAAGGGGCCGTCGGTGTCGCCGACGGTGCCCGAGGTGCCGTTCTCCATGCTCGTGGTCATGGAGCCACCCTAGGAGACCTTAGGATCACCGCCGAGGCCCAGCCCTCACCGGTCCGGCGACAGCGGCGGTTGCCCGACGGTCTCGGTTGCCGGGTGCCCGCCCTGGCCCGATCGGTGCCGGGCCGCGTGGAGCGCGGTGCCACCGGCCGTCCCCGGCCGAGGACCCGCACGGCCGGCCGGGCAGCCGGCCTCCCGACCACGGGAGTCGCCGAGGGTCGCCGCGATCAGAGGCTGATCCGAACACGCCTGTAGCGCGCGCGGCTGGGACAAGCCGGCGGAATTTCTGCGGGCCTTCCACACTGCGGCACACCTGCTCGGCGAAGCGGTCACCCTGACGGACCGCCACTACCGCCGGTGGCGTCAACCCGACCCACCTGCACCCCGGGCGCGCGTCTGGCGGACCCTCCACGCCATGTTCGCCGTCTGCCCAAGCGAGATCGGGTTTCCTGGACCACCGCCAGGTGTCACCGCGGGGAGTGCACCACTCCTCGCGCAGAAGGGCACCGGCGTGGACCGACGGGCTTTCCTGGCCGACTCCATCGGCGCAGCCTCCGCATTGAGCTTGCCCGCCCACGTGGTCCCCCCTGAGCCCGGCCGGAGGCACCGGCGCCATCGGCACCACACATCTGCTCGAACTCCGGGCCGGCCTTCACGTCCTCTTCCAGCTCGACGCGACGTACGGCGGCAGCGACGTCCGATCCCTGGCCGTCCGCCACCTGAGCCGAGTCCGTCGCATCATCAACACCAGCAACTACCCGGACACGATCGGCCGTCAACTCCGCCTCCTCTCGGGGGAAGTCGCCGAGCACTGCGCCTGGCTGTACTACGACGCCGACAAGCAGGAAGACGCGCGACGCTATTGGGGCGAGGCCCTGACGACGGCCACGATGCTCCGCGACACGAACCTCGAAATCCTGGTCTTCTCCTCCATGAGTCTCCAGGCGTGCCACGAGGGACGGCCCCGCGACGGCCTCGACTTGGCCCGCGCCGCCCAGGACCGCGCGACCCGCCTCGGGTCGCCGGTCCTGCAATCCCTCATCGCCGCCCGGGAAGCGCGCGCTTTGTCGCTGCTGGCCGACGACACATCCGCTCGACGTCGCATGAGCGACGCCCTGCGGCTCGTCGACCGCAACGGGCGCGGGCGCCCCTCGCCCGAGTGGGCAGCTTTCCACGGGCATGCCGAACTGGACTACGCGCAGGGACTCCTCTACACCGAACTCGGCCACCACCAAGCGGCAACCGCGTTTTTGCGAGCCGCGCTTGCCCATCAGGAGGCCAACTACGGACGCAACCGTGCCCTGTACCGCCTCACTCTGGCCCGGGGCCTGATCGGCGCCGGGGAAGTCGACGAAGGCGCCGCCCAAGCCACAGCAAGCTTGACCGACCTGGAAGAGGTGGAATCGGGACGCGTCATGCGACGTCTCACCGAGGTGGTCGGCTCGCTGCGCGCCGTCGACGCCGTCTCCGGCCGGGAGGCCACCGACGAATTGGCCGAATACGTGAAAACGAAGGGGGCAGCGTGATGACCGAGGTGACGTACGAGCGATACGAGGGCCAGGAGGCCGCAGGACAGCTCGACGCCTTCCTGCCGGCCTACGAGGAGGTCTACGCCGAACCGCCGTACAGCGAAGGCCCCTCGGACGTCGCCCAGTTCATCGACCACTACCTCTTCCACACGCAGCGGCCGGGGATGCGTTTGATCATTGCCCGCGACGGCGAAGGCGTCATCGGGTTCACGTACGGATACCTTCTCCCCCGCGACACCGGGTGGTGGAACAACGTGGACCAGGTCCTCGCGGACGACTTCAAGCGCGAGGACGGCAACCGCACGTGGGTGATCCTCGAACTCGCGGTCCGTGAAAAGTGGCGCCGCCGCGGTTTCGCCGCTGCTCTCCACGCCGCGCTACTCGAGGGCCTGCACGTCCAACGGGTGACACTTACCGTCCGCCCGGAACCGGAGGCGGCCCCGGCGCAATCCGCGTACTCGTCGTGGGGTTACCGCACCGTCGGCGTGTCCCACCCGTGGGACGGCGCGCCGTTCTACAACGCCATGGTTCTCGAACTCGCCGGCCGGCCCGCCCGAGCCTGACGCCGGCAAACACGGAGCGCGTCAGGCAGCGTCCACATACATCCCGTTGTCCTCCTGGAACGCCGTCCAGGCCCGGTCGAACAGTTCGGGGGCCAGGGTGCGCTCGTAGAAGGAGTTGTAGCCCTCGAACAGGACCTGCCAGTCCGCCCGGTCCGCCGGCGTGAGTCTGTCGATGTGGACCACGTGCCGCCTCCTTGGATGATCCGAAGAACGCACCCTATCCGCGGGTTCGCTCGCGCCGACGGGCCCGCCCGGCCGGATCGGGTCGATCCCCGAACGCGCCGCGGCCCGCAGGCGGATGCCTGCGGGCCGCGGCGGCGGCCGAGGCCGCGCATCGGGTCGTGCGTTTTCGCGTCAGCGCAGTCGCAGCGCCGTCCGCAGCGTGGTGAACAGCTCCGTCTGGTCGGTCACGCCCAGCACTCGGTAGGCCTGCGGGCCCTGCGCGGCGATCCGCACCTCGGTGCCGGTGTGCTCCTGCGACTTGCCGGGGGTGTTGGTCGAGTAGTTGACCTTCAGCTGTCCACCCTCGTTGGTGACCAGCGTCGAGGACAGACCCGGCGGGGTGGCTTCCAGCGGCACGATCTGGCTGGTGTGGCCGTGGTCCGCGGTGGTCACCACGAGCGTGTCGGGGTGCTTGGCCGCGTAGTCGCGGGCCAGCTTGACCGCCTGGTCGAACGCGACCGTCTCACCGATCTGACCGCACGGGTCGGCGGCGTGGTCCTGCTTGTCGATCGAGGCACCCTCGACCTGGAGGAAGAAGCCCTTGCCGCGGTCGTGACCGCGGCCGGCCTGCTTGGCCTCCAGCAGCTCCAGTGCCTTGGCGGTGGACTGCACCAGCGTCGGCGTGTCGCCCGGGCGGGCCGGGTTGGAGGTCACGCAGCGCTGCGGCTCGGTACCGCCGACGGCAGCCGCCTTGCCGGTCCACTCGACCGGCACGTTGACCGGCGCGAACAGGCCGAGCACCGGCTTGCCGGCCTTGGCGGCCCTGAGCGAGTCGGCGTCGGTGACGACCTGGTAGCCCTGTGCCTGAGCCTGCTGGGTGACCGTCTTGCCCGCGAACGGACCCTGCGTGATGGTCTGGTCGAAGCGCGCCTTGCCGCCGCCCAGGAGCACGTCCACCTTGTGCGCGACGCTCTGCTCGGCGATCGAGCCGGGGCCGCCGGCGGCGATCGTGTCGGTCGGGCACTTGGCCATGTCCGCCGGGCCCGCGCAGCTGCGGTCCGTGGCGTGCGCGGCCAGCACTGCGGGGGTCGCATCGGTCAGCTCGGACGTGGTGACGCTGCCGGTGGCGTAGCCGTTGCGCTGAGCCAGCTCCAGGATGGTGGGCACCGCCTTGTCGGTGTCCGGGGTCTTGGAGATGCGCCCGTTGACCGTCTTGTGGCCGGTCGCCCACCCGGTGCCGCTCGCGGCCGAGTCGGTGACGTAGTCGGGACGGTTCTCCTTGTCCACCGCGTACGTCGTGTACGCGCCGGTCAGCGGGAAGCGGTCCATGTTCAGCCGACCGGCCGCGCCGACCGAGTAGTTGCGCGCCAGGGTGATCTCGGAGTCGCCCATGCCGTCACCGATGAGCAGGATGACGTTCTTGGCCGATCCGTCCTGGATCGCGTGCCGGGCTTGATCCGCCTGACCGAACGCCGACGCCGCGCCGGGTACGGCGACGCCGGCGGCCAGCACGACGGCCGCACCCCACGCGAGATGACGACGGGACACACGCAGATCCGGCATTTCTCCTCCTTCGAGGTCGACGCGTTGCCGACGCGGCAGAGTCCATCAGTCCCGGGGGAACCAAGGAGCGAAGAACAGATGACGTGTCGTGTACGACCGCATGTCCGTTGCCCGTCCCCGCACATCCCGGAAAAAATGCGCCGAATCGCCGAGTCGATGATCGCCGATGGTCACGTATTCGCTACCGACCGTCGGCTTCGGGCGTCCACCGTCGCCCTCGGGCGCCCGAAGCCGCCGTCAGTCGAGTTCGCGAGGCCCGTACAGGGCGGCCTCGGCCCCGGTGGCCAGCGCCCAGTAGCGGTCGCCGTAGGACCAGTGCCACCACTCGGTCGCGTAGTTGACGAGGCCGGCGGCGGTCAGGGCGGTGCCGAGCACGTCGCGGTTGGCGCGGGCAGCCGCGGTGATGTTCCGGGCCCCGGTGTAGCAGGCGCCGTCGCTCTCCTCGGGACTGGCGTTCATCGGGGTGCCGAGGTCGAGTTCGTGCCCGTCCGGGTCCACCAGGGTCAGGTCGACCGCCGCCCCGGCGCTGTGCGGGGCGATGTCGGGCGGCGAGACGTAGCGGCTGGCCGCGACGTGGATCCGGTCGGCGGACCAGTCGGGGTTGGCGACGCGCAGTTCGGCCGCGTACTCCTCGAAGTAGCGCCGTTGCAGGGATGGCGGCCGATACCCCTCGACGAACAGCAGTCGCAGCCCGTGCGGCAGCGCCGCCTGAGCCTTGATCAATCGGTCGAGCACGCCCACCCGCAAGAACGAGAACGCGGCGGCGTGCTCCGCCTGCCGCAGGTCCACCGGCAGCGAGCCGTCCAGGCGGACGTCCACGATCGGCTCGTCGCAGTCCCGCACCGGGATGGCGGCCACGCGCGGATCGGACATCAAGATGATCTGGTGCATGCGGTGATCATCTCGCGTCGGGCACACGGCACTTGCGCGCGGCCTCGGTCACGCCCGGGGCCTGTTCGGAGGGACGGGATCCCAGCCCTGTGCGCCGGCCGGCGGCGCGCGGGCGCGGGAGTCCGTGGCCCGAGCAGCTGCGAAAGGCCCTGGCCGGGTGGGAGGTCGGCGTCGTGCTGGACGGCGTCGGCGGCACGCTGGGCAGACAGGCGTTGGAACTGCTTCGGCCCGGCGGGCGGTTCCTGATGTACGGGTGGGCCTCCGGCGAGCCGACCGAGATCGGCACCCGCGACCTGGTCGAGCGACAACTGACCGCGACCTGGGCGATCGGCCCGAACATGGTGCCGCCCGGCGGTTGGCGCGAGTCCACCACCCGGGCGCTGCACGAGGCGGCCGCGGGCGTGCTGGTCCCGACCATCACCCGCTTCCCGCTGGCCCGGGCGGCGGAGGCGCATGCCGCGTTGGAGAGCCGGGCGGCCGAGGGAAAGGTGGTGCTGACGGTGTAGGTGGGGGCCGCGACCGGATTCGGCATCCGAGGCGGGGACGGCGACGGGTACGTGTGGGCCGACGTCGAGTCGGGGGTGGAACGCGGGCGGGAGATCGGATCGGGTCGTCGATTTCTCGGGCACGCACCGGCTCGGCGGCCGTGCGTCCGGTGGGTGAGGCCGGGCACAATGGTGATATGTCCAATGTTGTGCAGGATGGTATTTCCTGGCTCGCGGCGGGCGATGTCGATGACGTCCGCGGCGGCGACGGCACATCGACGGAGCCGATGTCGGCGGAACACCCTGCCGGGCGCGAACTCCCTTCGCGGTGGCGGTTGGACTGGGTGACCGGCCCCTGGGCGGCAGCCCGCCGTCCGGTCGCGCCGGGCGGTGCGGCCGCCGCCTCGACCGCCACCGGCGCGGATGCCGACGGTCGGGGTGCCGCGCCGTGGGTCCGAGCGCTGGTTCCCGAGCAGCCGATCGGCGAGCCGCTGACGGGGCACGACGGACCTGTGGACGCGGTGACCACGGCGCTGGTCGGCGGCCGGCCGGTCGTGGTCGCCGGCACCGCCGGGTGGGGAACGACGGTGCGCGTGTTCGACCTCGACCGCGGGCACCAGCTGTGCCGGCCCCTGGTCGGCCGGACCGCCTGGGTGGGCGCGGCACGGGCCGTCGTGGCCGGTCGCCCGGTCGCGGTGACCGGCGAC
>NZ_JBEXCV010000202.1:0-12443 GCF_040605455.1 Embleya sp. NPDC005575
GGCTTCTCACCGCCGCTGGAGAAGATCGTGCCCAGCGTCTGGGCGTACACGTTCGCCAACCCGCGGGCGGTGACGTCGTTGCGCGCGTACGAGTAACCCGGGCGGGCACGCCGGCCGCTGCTGCTGCGGCCGCGCCGGCCGCCCCGGTCGCGCCGCCCGCCCGGCGTACCGCGGCGCCGAAGCCGCAGCCGGTGGCTCCCGCGAAGCCGCACCCGGCCGCCGGCGGGGACGGCACCGGGCCCGCCGTCTCCGCGGTCGGCCGCACCCGGCGCGGGCTGCCCAAGCGCCTCGTGGCGGGCGACAACAGCGGTGCGATGCGCGTCGTACCCGCCCCGGACGCGTCCCGGGACACCGGCGCGCTCTCCGCCGCCGAACTGCGCAAGCGGCTGACCGGTTTCCAGGAAGGTCTGGAGGCGGCCCGCCGGGAGGGCGAGGCGACCGACCCGGTCGCGTCGTCCGACGAAGAACCCACCTTCCCGCCGCCCGCGCGGGAGGAGACAGGAGGTGGAGACCGGTGACCGGGTCGAATGGCACCACGGCACGCGACGTCGACTGGCTGGTGGCCGGCCTCGCCGGGGATGTCCCGGGGGTCCGCGAGGTCGTCCTGGTCTCCTCCGACGGCCTGATGCTGGCCAGTGCACGCGGCCCGGACGCGGCCGCCGGCGCGGCGGACGCGGAGGAGCAACTCGGCGCGATCGTCAGCGGCCTGGTCGCCCTGGCCGAGGGCACCTCGCGCGTGCTCGACATGGGCGCGGTCCGCCAGGAGATCGTCACCATGGCCGAGGGCTACGTCGTGGCGATGTCCATCAGCGACGGCTCCTGCCTGGGCGTACACGCGGGCGGAACCGCCGACCTGGGCGTGATCGCGTACCAAATGACCTCGTTCGTACGGCGCGCCGGCCACGTCCTGACGCCGGCCCTGCGCGCACAGATGCACCAGGACCGTGGAGGTGGTCGCGTTGGCTCCTGACGGCGGTTATTCCGATTACGACGCGGAGCGGGGGTACGCGACCCGGCCCGACACGGGTGGTCGTACCTCGCGCGTGCGCCCCTACACGCTGACCCGAGGCCGCACCCGATACGGCCACGTGCTGCTCGTGGAGACGCTGGTCACCACGCTGGACTGCCCGCAGGACGAGACCGGCGACATGCCGGAGGTCGCCCGGATCGTGCACTTGTGCCGAGGGGTTCGCTCGGTGGCCGAGGTGGCCGCGATCCTGCACATGCCGCTCGGCGTGGTGCGGGTACTGATCAGCGACCTGGCCTCGCAGGGCCGAATCAGCGTGTACCAGGCCGAGCACGAGGCCGGCCGACCCGATCGCGCGCTGCTGGAAAGGGTGCTCGGTGGACTACGCAAGATTTGATCTCGGCGGACTCGCCGGACTCGGCGACGACGTCCCGGCCATTCCACTGCCCGCCGCGGGTGCCGGCGGTCGACGGATCGGCGAGGGACCGCCGATCACCTCGACGAAGATCGTGGTCGCGGGTGGCTTCGGGGTCGGCAAGACCACGCTGGTGGCGGCCGTCTCGGAAATCCCGCCGCTGACCACCGAGTCGGTCATGACGGTGCTGAGCGAGGACGTCGACGACCTGTCCGGCCTACCGGAGAAGCGCACCACCACGGTCGCGATGGACTTCGGCCGAATCACCCTTGAATCCGACCTGGTCCTGTACCTGTTCGGCACGCCGGGGCAGAACCGGTTCTGGTTCATGTGGGACGACCTGGTGCGCGGCGCGGTGGGCGCGATCGTCCTGGTGGACACCCGGCGGCTGGAGGACAGCTTCCCGGCGGTGGACTACTTCGAGCGCTCCGGCATCCCGTTCGTGGTCGCCGTCAACCTCTTCGACGACGCGCCGCGCTATCCCGAGGAGGACCTGCGCGACGCCCTGTCGATCAGCCCACGCACCCCGATGACCGAATGCGACGCGCGGGTCCGGGAAAGCGCGGTGAGCGCACTGGCCGAACTGGTCGTGCACGCGCTGGACCTGACGCCGTAGGACGGACGGGGCCCATGGAGCAGCCGGCGGAGGTCACCCTGCGTGCGATCGGGCGCGTGTCCTGCCCGCGCGTGGAACTCGCGGACGACCACTGGGGAAACGTAACCTCGGTGATTCGCCTGGACCCCGAGCAATTCGGCCCGGACGCACTGTCCGGCCTGACCGACTTCTCCCACCTGGAAGTGGTCTTCCACTTCCACCGGGTACCGGACGCGGCGATCGAAACCGGCGCCCGCCACCCACGTGGCAACTCGGACTGGCCACTCGTCGGCATCTTCGCACAACGCGGCAAGAACCGCCCGAACCGCCTGGCGGTATCGCGGTGTTCACTGGTGCGGCTGGACGGACTCGACATCCACGTACGCGGCCTGGACGCGGTCGACGGCACCCCCGTACTCGACCTCAAGCCGTACATGCGCGAATTTGACCCACGAGGCGAAACCCACCAACCACCTTGGTCAACAGAACTGATGAGCGACTACTACGCGAACTGAGACCTCCCCAGCCCGACCGACGTACAGTCCGCGATTCGCGAGCAACGTTTTCGAACCCGGTCCTGCGACCTGAAGGCCGCCCAAGGCGGCCGTCTCTCGCCTGGAACCGGAGGGGAGACTCACAGGTCGGGGATGTCGTCGCGGTCGCGGTACAGGCGTCCCGCGGAGCGCGGCAGCGCATCACGCAGCCGCTCGGGGTGGATCGTCCTGGTCTCGCTTCGATCCGCCGAACGCTGGCGGGAATCCGCCCGCATGTGGAAGACGACTGCCGCCAAACTGATCGAATTGGAGAATGCATTCAGGGTCGGCGTCAATGACGGCGTGGAGGCGGCCGGATGGAAAGGCCAGGCGGCCGGGACGGCGGACCAAGAGCTTGAGCGGACGGTCCGACAGATCGCCATTTCCGCTAACCAAGCCCAAACCATCAGCGCTGCCGCAGATCGCGCGGTGAGCGAACTTCCCGCAATTCAATCCGCCCTCCGCTCGGCGATACAAGAGGCCGAAGTCTCGGGACTCAAGGTCGTCGAAAATTCCGGCGGATACACTGTTCAAGCTGCGGCAGCAGGCGATACGAGTAATCTCTCGCCTGCGGATTCAGCCAAACAACAAAGTGCAATCGACGGCTTTGTGGTCCGATTCAACGCGCTTCTTCGGCAGGCCGGCGAGGCGGACTCCAAATTCGCTGCCGTCATGACCACTTTGATGCCGGGAGATGTCGCAGAAACTCAGTTAAATGCCTGGCAGAACGGTCTCGAAGATACTCAACGTGTGGCGGGCCTGTACGGCGTAGGGCCCGTACCGAAACTCGATCCCGCACAGACCGCCGGCTGGTGGAGGGGGCTTTCTGATGAGCAGCGAGCCCTGTACTTGACCGCATATCCCAAACAGCTGGGAAGCATGGATGGCTTACCTGCGGCCGTCCGAGACAAGGCAAATCGCACGGCTCTGGATCAACGCTTGACCGAGCTGTCGCCGGCACTGGCCGGCGGAAATTCTCCCAATCATGACAAGCGGGAATGGGAGAATCTTACGAAGATCAAGGGGGTCTTGGCTGACGGATCCGCCCGACCGCCCGGCAAGGAATTGATGCTGCTCAAGTTCGGCGACAAATTCCTTGATGGCCAGGTAGTCATGTCCATCGGCGACCCCGACAAGGCAAAAAATGTCTCCGTTTCGGTACCGGGGACCGGCGCGACCGTCACCAACGGCCTGGAGGGTGGAATCAAGCGGATCGACGCCATGCAACAGGTGACTGACAAGTTGACGCCAGCCGGAGGCAGTGATTTGGCATCGGTGTTCTGGCTCGACTACGACGCGCCGGAACAGGGGGCCGCAGGCATTTCGGGCAGCATGATCAAATGGGATCGGTCGCAGGAGGGGGCACCGCGATTGGACTCATTCGTCAACGGGGTTCGCGCTCAAGGGAACGATCAACACATCACACTGATCGCCCATAGTTATGGGACGACAGTGGTCGGCGATGCCGCGCGGTCCGGAAACGGGCTGGCCGTCGATGACGTCGTTTCCCTGGGCAGCCCTGGCATGCATGTCACACGCGCGCAGGACTTGCACATGGACCCGGCTCACGTGTGGGCGGAGCGCGCAGTGGGCACGTCCAAGGACACGGCAGTAGTGGAAGGGGGACAATATTCCCACGGCGTCGACCATAAACCCGGCGGGCGCAGCCTCGTCGACAGGATTCTGGGAGAGGGCGACGATCCGGTCACCCCGACGGACAAGGAATTCGGCGGGAAAGTCATGAGCGGGGATGCTCATGCTCATGACGAATATTGGGTACATGGAAGCACAAGCCTTGCAAACCAGGCCAAGGTTGTCATGGGTACGTATAATGATCCCAATCCACTCAAACACCCAGAACTCAAGTAGGGGCGCACCTTGTGATTGCCCACGGCCCATTCGGTAAGTTCGCTGTCCTGTCGGCGGTGATTCTGTTGAGCTTGGCATCGGCATGTGGAGGTTCGGTGAACAAATCGGGAACCAAAGTCCCCAAGATGTCCGAGGATCGGGCCAAAGCTATTACTGAGGAGTACGCCAGAAGGCTCGTCGAAGGCCTGGGTGCACCCAAAGCCAAAAGCCAACCGTCGAACGGCACCAGCCCGTGCGGGAACGATAATTCCACCGTTAAGAACTTCTGGGCACTCCACGTGGAGAACGTGGTGGTTTCCCCGCAGGCTCAGGAAGCCATGTTCGCGAAGGCCCGCACCGTCATCGAGGGCATGGGTTTCAAAACTCGGAAGTTCGCGACGAATTCGGTCGGGGGTGAAGGAGCCGGTAATCTGGAGGCGATGAATTCCGGAGACGGATTTACGATCACCCTCCAGACCACTTCCCCATCGGAGGAAATCATGATCATGATTTCCAGTCCCTGCTTGGAGCGAGTAACCGAATGGGAAGGTGGCGTCTCGGCCGGCCCGAGTGCGGGGCGACCCTCCTAGGAATCCCCACCGACCGCCGACCGTCCGAACGGCAGTTTCGATCTATCGTCCTCGGTCCCACGCAGCGCAATCGACGGCACCCCAGTCCTCGATCTCAAGCCCTGCCTGAGCAAGTTCGGTCCCCGAGGAATACCCCACCAGCCGGCCTGGTCGACGGAACTGATGACCGACTTCCACACCGACTGACCCACCCGAGCCTGACCGTTCCGGCGCGGGGCGTCGGCGACGGGTTCGGCGCAAAGGTTGTCGGCGGTGGCCCGGCCGACAACCTTGCGGAACGGGTGGCGTCCACACCACCGCGTCCCTGCCGCCGAGCCGGGACGCAAGTCGCGTCCCCCGGATCGGGCGGGCGGGCGCGGATCGGCCCCGTGGTGCGGCCGTCCACGTCTGCCGTGACGACCTTCGGGCCCGCGCATCCTGTCGAACGAGCGCAGGACTTGCACATGGATCCGTCCCATGTCTGGGCGAAGCGCGCATCGGGAAAGACCGACGACATATCTTGCACAGGGACGCCGACGGCCATAGCGCCTACTGGGATCCCAATAGCCAAAGCCTGATCAACCAGGCCAGGGTGGTGATGGGTACTTACAACGACCCGAATCCGCTGCCCGAATGGGAAGGTGGCGTCTCGGCGGGGCCCAGTGCCGGGCCGACCCCATGGGTCTGGGACAAGGGGTCCGGGAGAGTGGAACCGCGACATGCGGGCCGAGGCGCTTTCACTCGCTTCCGGGCGGGCCGGGAACTCAGCGGGCCAGCGCCGGCAGCACTTCCTTCCCCAGCCGGTTCACGTTCTCCAACGTCATCGATGGCACGCCCGCGCCCTCGGTGAACAGGAGGAAGCGGGTGATGCCCGTGCGCTCGGTGGTGCGGGAGAGGCGGCGGATGCAGTCGGTCGGGGAGCCGACCGGGTGGATGCGGCACAGGAAGTCGGTGTACTCGGCGGGGTCGCGCATGTGGCGTTGGCGGTCGTCCACGGTCACGTGCGCGGACAGGCCCCGGCGCAGCCACCGCGGCATCGCGTGGCGCAGGGTGTCGACGGCCTCGCGGCCGGTGTCCGCGACGTAGGCGACGGTCGCGGCGGCGTGCTCGACCGCCTTGGGGTCGCGGCCGCACGCGGACGCGGCGCATTCGTAGGTGCGGACCATGGCGGCCTTCTCCGCGTCGTCGGCGTGCATGCCCAGCAGCATCGGCAGGCCGTGGCGGGCGGCCAGCGAGGCGCTCTCGCGCGAGGTGCAGGCGATGATCACCGGCGGGTGCGGGTAGGTGCGCGGGCGTGGCACCACGGGCACCTTGCGGAACGCAAAGTGTTCGCCTTCCGCACCCACCCGCTGGTGGGTGAGCCAGCGCATCAGCAGGTCCAGCGATTCGGGGAAGGCGTCGTCGTACCGACGCAGACCGGTGCCGAAGACCTCAAGGTCCACCCAGGGCCCACCACGCCCGACGCCCAGGGTGAATCGGCCTCCCGAGAGTTGGTCCAGCAGGGCCGCCTGCTCACCGAGAGCGACCGGGTGCTGATCGGACAGCACACTGATCGCCGTCCCCACCCCGATTCGATGGGTACGCCCCAGTAGCATGGAGGCGAAGGTGACCGCCGACGGGCACAACCCATACGGCACAAAATGGTGTTCGGCGATCCACGCCTCGTCGAAACCGGCCTCCTCCGCGGCGATTCCCGCGTCCATGGCAGCGGTGAGCACCTCACCGTGATCGCCCGCGTCGAACTGTGCCGCCAGCAGGAAGATGCCCAACTTCATCGCGTCCTCCTCGTCGTGTCCCCGTCGGCCCTGCGGTCGGATGGGACCGACGGCGGCGGAGCGGGACGTGGGGCGGGGCGCCCACAGACAACACAACGCTCGAACGGCCTCGGAGGTAATCCTTCACCGCTGATGGTTTTTCACCCGGACGGGCGGCTATCGGCAAGGCGGTGCCATCGAGCGACCGTCGACGCGAGTGCTCGAACACATACCCGAACGCCTATTCGGGACGGACCGAGGCGAACGGCACATCCCACCGGCCTGTGCCTGTCCGGCAGGGGCTGCCATACTCCTGGAACCCCGCGGTACTACTTCGCAGTAACCAAGGCGTACTCCCGCAAGGGAGACGCCATTTCAGCAGCGAGGAGCACAGCAGATGACCCGTGACATCAGCACGGTCGGCGTGGTCGGCCTGGGCACCATGGGCGCCGGCATCGTCGAGGTCCTGGCCCGGGCGGGAATCACCGTCGTGGGCGTGGACGTCTCCGACGAGGCCATCGCGCGTTGCCGGGCCCGGATCGCCGAGTCGACCGCCCGCGCCGCGGCGCGCGGGAAGCTGACCGAGGACCAGCAGCGAGACATCTTCGATCGGATCACCCTCGGCACCGACCTGAGCTCGGTCGCCGCAGCGGACCTCGTCCTGGAGGCGATACCCGAGCAGCTGGAGCAGAAGCAGGAGCTTTTTGCCCAGCTCGACAAGATCTGTGGGCCGGAGACCATCCTGGCCACCAACACCTCCTCGCTGTCGGTCACCGAGCTCTCGGTGTCCACCACGCGCTCCTCGCGCGTCGTGGGGCTGCACTTCTTCAACCCCGCGCCGGTGATGAAGCTGGTCGAGGTGGTCCGCACGGTGGTCACCGAACCCGAGGTGCTCGCCGACGTGGTCACGCTCGCCGAGCGGCTGGGCAAGTCGCCGGTGGTGGCCGGCGACCGGGCCGGGTTCATCGCCAACGGGCTGCTGTTCGCGTACCTCAACCACGCGGCGTCGATGTACGAGCAGAAGTACGCCACGCGCGAGGACATCGACGCGGCGATGCGCTTCGGCTGCGGTCTGCCGATGGGGCCGCTCGCGGTGCTCGACCTGGTCGGGATCGATACCGCGTACGAGATCCTGGAGCAGATGTATCGCCAGTCGCGCGATCGCCTGCACGCACCCGCGCCGATTCTCAAGCAGATGCGTACCGCGGGTCTGCTCGGGCGCAAGAGCGGTCGCGGCTTCTACACCTACGAGCAGGCCGGCTCGCCGGTCGTGGTGGCCGAGGCCGGCGAGTCCGCTGCGGTCGCCGGCACGCCGCGCGACGTGCGCGCGGTGGGTGTGGTGGGCACCGGGACGATGGCCACGGGCATCGTCGAGGTGTTCGCCAAGTCCGGCTACGAGGTGGTCTACGTCGCGCGCAGCGAGGAGAAGGTCGAGCGGGTGCGCACGGCGCTGGTCCGCTCGCTGGACAAGCAGATCCAGCGCGGCCGGCTGACCGAGGAGGCCAAGGCCGAGGCACTGGCCCGGGTGGTCGGCTCGACCCGGCTCGACGACCTGGCCTTCGCGGACCTGGTCGTGGAGGCCGTGGTCGAGGAACTGTCGGTCAAGCAGGCCCTGTTCGAGAACTTCGACGAGATCTGCAAGCCCGGCGCGATCCTGGCCACCACCACCTCCTCGCTGCCGGTGATCGACTGCGCGGTGGCCACCTCGCGGCCCGGCGACGTGGTCGGCATGCACTTCTTCAACCCGGCGCCGGTGATGAAGCTGGTCGAGGTGGTGCGTACGGTCGCCACCTCGGACGACGTGGTGGCCACCGTCCACGAGGTCTGTCGCCGGACCCGGAAGCACGCGGTGGACTGCGGCGACCGCGCGGGCTTCATCGTCAACGCACTGTTGTTCCCGTACCTGAACGACGCGGTGCGCATGCTCCAGGCCAACTACGCGACGGCCGAGGACATCGACACCGCGATCAAGTTGGGTGCCGGTTACCCGATGGGCCCGTTCGAACTGCTCGACGTGGTCGGGCTGGACGTCTCGCTGGCCATCCAGAAGGTGCTGTTCGCCGAGTTCCGCGAGCCGGGTTGGTCGCCGGTGCCGCTGCTGGAGCACCTGGTCACGGCGGGCTACCTCGGCCGCAAGACCGGTCGCGGCTTCCGGGACTACGCGAAGCGGTAGAGCGGTGCCGGACCGACGCGTCGGCCGGGAGTGAACCGACGCCGGTCGGCTGGGATCAAGTAGTACGAGAGGGGTACGGGCGCGCGCATCGCGTGCACCCGTACCCTTTTTGTGTGCCGCGTCGTAACAAGCCCACCAGCCGATCCCGGACCGTCGACCGGGACGAGCCCCGCGACCCCAGCCTCGGCTTCGAGGAGCGCGAGTCGGGGGCCGACGGGGAATGGCTGGTGCGACCGATCAGCGGTCAGGCGGCGACCAAGACCTATCGGTGTCCCGGGTGCGACCACGAGATCCCGCCGGGCGTGCCACACCTGGTCGCGTGGTCCGCGGACGGGCGGGTCGAGGAGCGTCGGCACTGGCATCGCCCGTGCTGGAACAGCCGCGGGCAGCGGCGGATCACCCGGCGACGGTAGGCGCCGCGTCCCGACCCGTGGCCATCCGCCGACCGGCCGGGCGCCGACGGCGGGTCGCCAGCGTCGCCGCGAGCAGCAGCGCCAGGGCCGGCAGGATCACCGCGAGCACGAGCGGGACGAGCAGCGCGACCGCCGAGGCCGCCACGTGCAGACAGGCCGCCCCGATCAGGCCGACCCGAGGGGACGAGCCGGTATGCAGCCGATCGCGCAGGTTGCGCACCGCCCACATCGACCAGATCACGATCACCAGGCCGAGCAGGGCGAAGAAGGCGATGCCCAGGGCGCTCTCGAAGGGCCGACTGTCCACCTCCCGGTTCCGTGTGACGCGCAGGACCAGCATCGGCGCGAGCACGCCACAACAAACGACCGCCGCCACCGCCTCGGCGCACAAGGTCACGACGGCCGCGTACGTCACGATGCCCCGGGTCAACGTCATAAGCCGCGATCGTGCCCGCTGGGCGGCGGTTTGTCGAGAGTGCGTTCGAGTCGGGCGGGGGTGATGCCGATCGGTCGGGTATCGGGTAGTGGGCCAACTCCTTGCCGGTGGCCGGGTCGAAGGACGCGAAGGTCTCCATGGTCGTGGTCACGGCTGGTTCGCCCTCTCTCGCAGCACGGACTTCTGCACCTTGCCGGCCGCGGTCAGCGGCAGCGCGTGCACGAACTCGACGCTCCTGGGCGCCTTGTAGCCGGCGATCAACGTCTTCACGTGGGCCCGCAGCAGATCGCCCGTCAGCTCGCGGCCCGGATGCAGCACCACGACGGCGTGTACGCGTTCGCCCCACATGGGATCGGGCAGGCCGATCACGGCGCAGCCGGCGACGTACGGGTGTGCGTTGACGGCGTTCTCGACCTCGGCGCTGAACACGTTCTCCGCGCCCGTGACGATCATGTCCTTGAGCCGGTCGACCACGGTGACGTAGCCCTCGGCGTCCATGAAGCCCAAGTCGCCGGTGTGCATCCAGCCGCCGCGCAGCGCCTGTCCGGTCTCCTCCGGCCGATTCCAATACCCCAGCATCACGTGCGGCGAGCCGCCGGGATGCGGAGGCGCGGGCACGCCGTCGAGGCCCGCCCGCGCCGCCGAAGGGTTCCGCCGCGGGATCAGCAGTCGCGCAACGTCGGCGACTGGTTCAGCAGTTGGCCTCGGATCGAGGTGAACTTGGCATACCGGTCCGCGTCCAGGCCCTCGACCGGGAAGACCGCCACGCGGTGGCAGTTCTGAAACGCCAGCTTGACCCCGAAATGCCGTTCCATCGAAGCGCGGATCGCGTCCGAGGCCAAGGCGCGCAGCAGTTGCCCACGCTCGGTCTCGCCGGCGGGCGGTACCTGGTTGTCCGCGAACGGCCCGCCGTTCACCTGAAGTTGCGTCACCAGTGAGGAGACGAGATTCCACGCGTAGGGCAGCGAGGTACGCACACAGTCGACGAACTCGGCCTCGTCCACGTCACCGCGTTCGGCCTGTTCCAACAGCTTCGCGGGCACATCGAGCGACATCGGTGCTCCTTCCGGCCGGGGCGTACGCAAGTTCGCCCGGCAGTTCGGGTCGTGTCTCGTACGTGGCGGGTGGCGCCCATGCATCGATCACGACACGCCCGAACGCCCATCCGCCCGGCCCGCACCGTCTCCTGACTCACCGTAGGACATCGGGTACACGTTGCTCCATAGCGAACGGTCGGTGAACACACCTACGGCCCGGGCAGGCCGCCGGCGGTTCTCTCGGCCGACTCGCCGGGCTGCGTCGTGACCGTGGTGAACGCGCCGCGCGGCTGTCTGTCGTCCTTCATGCGGCCGCCGCCGTTCGATCGTCGCGCCGCGTTCGCGACGTTGAACCATGCGTCGGTTTCGAGTCGGTCGAGGGTGGGTGATGAGGTGCGTCACACGAGTGGCGTCGGCGCCGAGGGGATGGCCGAGGGAGGTACTGCGGAGGCGGTAGCGTCGGGGTATGCGTCTCGTCATCGCCCGTTGCTCCGTGGACTACGTCGGGCGACTCACCGCCCACCTGCCGTCCGCCCCCAGGCTCATCCTCGTCAAGCGGGACGGGAGCGTGTCCGTTCACGCCGACGACCGCGCGTACAAACCGCTGAACTGGATGAGTCCGCCGTGCACCCTCAAGGAGGGGGACGGCGTGTGGACGGTGATCAACAAGGCCGGCGAGAAGCTGATCATCACGATCGAGGAAGTGCTGCACGACACCTCGCACGAACTGGGTGTCGACCCCGGCCTGGTCAAGGACGGCGTGGAGGCACACCTCCAGGAACTGCTGGCCGACCGGCTCGACGCACTCGGCGCCGGCTGGACGCTGATCCGGCGCGAATACCCGACGCCGATCGGTCCGGTCGACATCCTGTGCCGGGACGCGGACGGCACCACCGTCGCGGTCGAGATCAAGCGCCGCGGCGAGATCGACGGCGTCGAGCAGCTCACCCGCTACCTGGAACTGCTCAACCGGGACACCCTGATCGCCCCGGTCAAGGGCGTCTTCGCCGCACAGGAGATCAAGCCCCAGGCCCGCGTGCTCGCGGTGGACCGGGGCATCACCTGCGTGACCCTGGACTACAACGCGCTGCGCGGCACCGAGGACGACAAGCTGAAGCTGTTCTGATCCGGTCGTCGTCGGATCCCGAGCGCGGGATCCGACGACGACCGGGGCCGACTGCCTCACGGCACGTCGACGCCTGTCGGCAACTGCGGTGAGGCCGGGCTGGTCGGCGGCGTGGTGCTCGGCGGTGGTGGTGCCGACGTCGTCGTCGCCGGTGCCGACGTGCTGCCCTGCGACGGCGAGTTGGCCGGGCTCGACGATCGCGGGGAGTTCGCCGGCGCCGAGGTCGTGGCCGAGGTCGTCTCCCGCACCGTCGTGGTGGATGTGGCCGTCGCCCCGGTCGAGCCCGGCTTGTGGCTGCCGGTCGGCGCAGCCGGCTTGTCCCGGTCGACCTTGGGCTCGGCCTCGACGCCTCGGTTGGGGGTGTTCGGGTCGAAGGCCGCCGAGCCGGTGGAGCCCACCGGTCTGCGATGGTCGCCCTTGTCCGGCGAGTCCGAGCCCATCGCGACCACGGCGGCCAGGGTGGCCATCAGCACCACCGCCGCGCCCGCCGTCATCAGCACGCCGCGCCGGCCGATCCCGCCGCGCGCCGCGCCGGCTCCGCCCTCCGTGGTCGCCGCGACCGCCCCCCGGTCGCCGC
>NZ_JBEXCV010000203.1:0-12428 GCF_040605455.1 Embleya sp. NPDC005575
ACGACGAGGCGACCCGGGCGGCGGTCCGGGAGGGCGTCAGCCACGGCCAACTCGCCCGAGCCATGGACGTATCGCGCAGCACCGCGCAGACGCGGCGGGCCGCTCTGCTGGACCCCGAGCGACAGATCACCCCCGGGGAGATCTGGGTCCGTGAGGGCGGTCCGCAGAACCCGCAGGGCATCGCGCTGGACTGACCGACCACCCACACCGAACACCGACTTCAGGAGTCCGAAATGCAGTTCACCACCGGCAGCGGCCAGCAGTTCACGATCAACGGGAACGTCGACAACCGCCCGGAATGCGAGTGCGGCAACGCGACCGTCTGGAACGGGATGTCGATCAACCGGGGCGTCCAGACGTACACCTGCGGGGCCTGCGGCAAGACGCACACCCGCAAGGTCAAGTAGCGCGTTGGGGCGGCCGTTCGCTGCCAGGCTCACCGGCCGCCCCTCACCTCCACCGACCCGCACGAAACGAGACTGAGGAGAGCCCCATCATGACGCCCGACCAGACCTCGGCGGCAGCCACGGCGGCCGCTGTGTACGTCGCGCTGTACAGCGCGCACCAGTTCGGGGACCACTGGATCCAGCGGAGCACGGAGGCGATGGGCAAGGGGGCCCCGGGCCTGTCGGGCCGCTGGATGTGCGGCCGCCACGTCGCCACGCTCACCGCGACGAAGCTCGGGGCCGTCGCGCTGGCGTGGTTCACGCTCGGCCTGTCCATTGGCGTCGTCGGCCTGGTCGTGGGCCTCGCCGTCGACGCGGCTAGCCACTACTGGGCGGACCGCCGGACGACGCTCCGGCGCCTGGCCCACGCGGCCGGTAAGGGTGGCTGGTGGGACAACGACCCGCAGGCCCCGTACCTGCTCGACCAGAGTTGGCACGTCGCCTGGTTGCTGCCGACCGCACTGATCATCGCGACCGTCTGAGAGGCACACCGATGGACAACACCACCCGATGCCCGGCGGCCCACCCGGACGACACGTCCCCGTGCGAGGGGCGGCCCGACGCGGTCCGCATCCTCGACCAGCTCGGCACGGAAACGCTCGCGTGCGTACGACACGGCGCGATCCTGCACGCGTCCCTGACCGGCCCGCGGGTCTACCCCGGGCCCGGCCACAGCAACGGCGACGCGATCGAGGTCCACAAGCGCGCGGCGACGTTGCCGCCGTACTCGTTCGCCCGGCGGCCGGGCGACGTCGCCGACGAGGCGGCGACGTACCTCCGACAGCGGCGGTCCTAGCACCACACCGCACCCACACAGGCCCGTCCCGGACGCCGGGGCGGGCCTGTCGCATGTCCGGGTGCTAGACGCTAGATCGCTGGTCCGGGCCCGGTTCGGCCGCTAGCGGGGGTGCTAGGTCTAGCGTCCCGGGCCGCTAGACCTAGCAGCGAAACCGCCGTGTCCGATCGAACAGTTGGCGGGTCGTTTCCGGATGGAACCAACCCGACACGGCCTGATCCCGGACCGTTCTGCAGGAGGGTCGGAGCCCTCGTTCGCGACGTCGCGACGGCCGATCTGCATTGCGTATCGCGTAGATACCTTGGTTCTCCCGTATCGGAGATACCTGAGTGATGCGCTCGGATGGGGCTCGCAGAGCGTCACGAAACTGGGCCGTTGGATCGTGATGCAATGGTGTGCTCATCTCGGGGTTCTGGTGACGGTCGGTCAGGTGTGAGGGCGTGGTCCTGGTCGACGTCGTGGTCGAGCTGGCGTGCTGGTCGTGGTCGTGCTCAAGGACGGGTCAGGCCGGGACGATTTCTAATGCAAGAGGTGTGACGTGTCCGGAAGCACGTGCTTCCGGATCAACCTCGCCGCGCGGACGGACACTGGGAGTGCACTAGGTGTGTCGGCTCTTCGAGGGGATGTTCACGTGAGCGGACAGCAGCGGCGGCGGCTCGGCGTCGGCCCGGCCGGGACGGACACGGCGGCCGCGGTGCCGTCGACGGGCGCGCGGCTGCTGCCGGTGGAGCTCGCGGAGCTCGGCGACGACCAGGAGCACGCGGAGCTCGGCCGCGCGGCGACGCCTGACAACCCGGGGTTGTCACCTCGCGGTCGGCGCGAGCTCGGCCGCGGCGGCGGCCGCTGAACCCCGGCGCCCTCGCCGGTGGTTCCCGGAGAGCATTGCTCTCGGGACAACTTGCTCCGGCTCGCCGGTACGTCATCTGGCAGACGTACCGGCCGGGTCCGGGTCACGTACGACGAGCCCGGCCGGGCTCGATGTCGTGCTCCTGGTCGTCGTCGCCGAGTCGGCCGCGCGGGTCGGAGACAGGAGCGCGGCCGACTCGGCGGCCGCGAACTTCTTCTTCATCTTCACCGCGCGGCGGAGAACTTCGCCGGGCAACGGCGCCTGCGCATGCGCACACGCGAGGACGGCCCGGCCGCGCGGCGGCGGGCCCTTGAACCCGTAGAGAAACTTTGAACGCACGGCAGGCCGTGACGTCGTCGTGGTCCTGGTCGTGCTCGACGTCGGGGCTGGCCGGCCCGACTGTTACCGCCGGGGTTCGGCGTACGGGGCGACCTCGGCGTACGCGTCGTCCGCCTCCGTCAGGTCGAACCCTTCCTCCCACTCGTCGGGGGCCGGCCAGTTCGCGGGCGGGCCGACCCTGATCGAGTGGTCCCAGCGGGGTTCGGCCTCGCAGAAGGCGTGTGTCTGGGGCTGCTCGTCGCTGTGGCGGCGGACGAACCGCTCGTCGTAGATCAGGAAATGCCCGCGATCACAGCGGTCCTCGCGGATCTCCTCCGGCAACGTCACCACCCGCGTGACCTTGTCGTCGTCACAGTCCACCTCAACCATCACCGGCATCACGTACCGCACCCACCGCCGCGTCATCACGCTGTCCTCTCCTGGGGAAACGGCCGCCACCGTAGCCGCGGCCGACCCTCGCCCGGACGGAGACCGCCGAACCTCACCCGAGCGAGCACGCCGTGGTCCTGGTCGACGTCGCCGGACCCGGCCGACACAGGGCACGGACCGCGCGGGCCTCGACCGGTGGCACCCGGCGGTGCCCATCTCGGTGGTCCTGCGCGACGTCACGACCCGCTGGGGATCGGGGGCAGCGGTGAGCCCCCGATGCCGCGCTCCGCGTGGCATGGCGCCGACAGGCGATACGGCACGGCGGCCGCCGTAGGCGAACACCCGAGCGACAAGGCGGCCTTGTCGCTCGGCCCTCGCCGCTGCTGCCTGCGGTCCTGATGTCCCCCAGCCCCGGGCCCGGCCTCACGAGGCGGCAGCGGGCGGCCTGCCTACGTAGGCAGGCCATAACTTGCTCCGCCGTTCGGCGGCGGCTTACGGGCCCCGTAAGCCATAACTTGCTCCGCCGTGGCGGCATCCGGAAGCACGTGCTTCCGGAACTTGTCGCCCGATATTGGGAGTTGTATCCGATTTACCCGGTAACAGGCCCCTTGCGCTGGCCTGTTACCGGTGGCCTCTCGGCCTGCGGTCCGCGGTGGGCAAGGGGCGGGCAAGGAGCCCGGGCGGTCCTGTGGGGCCGTGTCGCCGGTCCGGGGTTCGGATGGACCGGCGGACCGGCGACAGGGGCTCAGAACGGCGCGTAGGCGCTCTGCTGGGCATTCTGGCGGGGCACGCCACCGTGATCACCGGTGCGGCGGGCGGCGGTTCGGTCCGTCCGTCGTTCGTCGCACGCCGGGCAGGAGCGGCCGGTGTCGATGTCGATGTCGTCCCCGCAGCGCGGGTTCGCGCACGGACCGTGCTTCATGATCTCGATGAGCGCGCCGACGTGGGACTCGATCCGACCGGCGTCGTGCAGCTCGGCCCATCCGCCGAGCGTCCACCGGGACGCGATCCGCTGGGCAAGCTGGTCGACGGTGCGAACGTGGCCGGTGTCGTCGTCGGCGAGCGCGGCGGACATAGCCGCGTAGACCTCCAACGGCAGCCGCTTCGGCAGCGCCTCCTTCAGGCTCGGCGGCATGGCCGACATCAGGGTGCCGACCGCTGCTGCCGGTACGCGCTCGAACCCGAGCGGCGCACCATCGCCGGGCCGGTTGGTGCCCTTGACCCGGTGGTGACGTGTGGCGGGCGCGGCTGTGCCGCCTGCCGCGCTCGGCGCCTCGTCGCGAGCGCGCGCGCTACCTACGTCAGATGAGGCTGACGCGGCAGGCGCGGAGCGCGCCGACGAAGGAGGCGCGTCTGTTCCATCAGAGATCACTACGGGATCACTAAGGGATTGGCCGGCAGATTGACGGGTGGTACCCGTCAGATTGACGGGGAGTACCCCGCAATCTGACGGGTGGTACCCGTCAGATTGACGTTTCAGCAGGTCAGAGTGCGTGTCGTCGTCCTGGGGTGTGTCCGTCTCAAGGTCCGTCAGGTCGTCCTCGGCGTCCTCGGCGTCGCCTTGGGGCGTGCCCGCGAGAGTCGTCTCCGGGTCGCCCTGGGTGTCGTCCTCGAACTCGAACTCAAGCCCGATCAGGTTGTCGTTGAAGTCCTGTTCCTTCCGGGCCATCGATGCCAACTTCACGAGGTTCACGCGGCTCAGGTTCGTGATCGGTGTCCCGTTTTTGGACGTACGCCGGAGGGTCTTGAAGAGACCCATCTTCGTGAGCTTCCGCTTCGAGCGCTGCACGGTGCTGACCGACGTACCGCTGTCCGCAGCGAGCCGCTTCTCCCCCGGCCAGCAGTAGCCGTACGGGTCGGTCCAGTTCGTCAGCGCCAGCAGCAACAGCTTCTCCGGGCCCTTGATGCCCTCGGCCTTGAACACCATCCCCATGTGCTCGGCGCTCATCGGGCCACCTCCGGCGTGTCGATGCAGCGGCCCGACTGCCGGTCGTCCCTGCCATTGCGTACGCTCAAAGGAGCGCACCTCCCTTTGCCTAGTGAGAGTGCTTCGGCCGCCGGATTAGGCCCCGGCGGTCCCAGCAGGCCCCGTCCGAACGGACGGGGCCTGCTGCGTGTCTGGTCATGCTGCCGTACGCACGGGGATCAGGTGGGCACCCACGTGCGGCCGGGACTGGCGATGTCGATCCCGAACTCGATCGGCTCGCCGTCCTGATCGAGGATCCGGCCCGCGACGACGAGCACGGCGGCGGTCTCGGCCGGCATGCCCAGACCGGCGGCCGCCTCCTCCGTCAGCAGCTCGGCGGTCAGCTTCGGTGCGGTCGCCGTCTCGGCCCGGCGGCCCGTGGCCCGCTCTACCGCGCGCAGGGTGCCGCCGTCCGGGATCGGCCCGGCCGTCATCAGCTCGGGCACGACGTCGGCGAGGGTGCCGGCCAGGAAGCTGGTGGAGAACGCGACCACCCCGGCCGCGTCGCGGAACCGACGCGTACGCCGGATGACCTGCTCTCCCTCTTCGAGACCGAGCGCGTCGGCGACGTCGGCGGACGCGGGGACCAGCTCGGCCCGGTGCCCCTCGGTCACCTCACCCTTTCGGCCCGGGACTCCGACCGTGAGGAGCCGACCGCGGCGGAGGTCTCCACCGACCAAGCCGGGCTTCGGGGTGCGGACTTGGGCGCCACCGGCGCCCACCGAGACGTCGATCAGACCCTCGGCCCGGAGCAACTTGACCGCTTTGTGGGCGGTTTCGCGCGACACGTCGAACTGCTCGGCAATGGCCCGCACCGACGGGAGCCGCTGCCCGGGCTCTAGGTCACCGGCGTCTATCTGCCTCCTGTAGTGACCCGCGATCTGCATGTACGGCGGCTCTGACCTGCTGATTTCCGGCACGGCCCGCCCTTTCTCGTTGGCGTTTACGTCCTAGGACACACCGATCATATCGGGGGGTTGACATTCGTCAATGTCCTAGGACATCGTGGCGTCAGGCCGAAACACGACGGCTCCGGTGTGTGACCACCGGAGCCGCCCGGCCGGAACTCCTGGATGAGAGGAGCACGACCGTGAGGTACATCGTTGCAGGTCAGGTTGCCGTTTCGGCACCTGAGTTCGTGGAGTTGGCGACGGGGGTGGATCCCGAGCTGTTCGCCGGTGTCCGCGGGGAGTCGGCGGCGGACGCGGAGATTCGCCGCGCGGCGGCCGCCGACGTGCTGGCGGACCTGGTGGCGGAGGGTCGCACCGACCTGGTGGACCTGGCCCACTCGCTGTTGAGGACGGCGCCGGTCGCGTTGCGGCGCCGGTCCCGCGCGGCGGACCCGACCCGGTTGGGGGCCGTCGCATGAACCGCGTGCAGGTGGTGACGCTGCTGGTCAGGCTGCGGATGCTGCTCGGCCTGGCCGGTGCGGCGTGGGTCGTGGGCATGGTCCCGGGCGCCGTGACGCGGCTGGTCCTGGTCGTGCTCGTCGTCCTGGTCCTGGTGCTCGACGCGATCGTGGAGACGCGGACGGCCCGGCTGCGGGCCGAGCGGACCATCGCCGACGTTCCCGCTCAGCGGACCGTGCCGGTGGCGACCCGGATCGGCGGTGCCGCGTGAACGCGCGTCGGGCCGCTGTGGCGGTGGGCATCTGGCGGTGGCACGCGGCGGGTTGGCTGCCGGTGCGGGCGTGGGCCCTGTACCTGGCCGGTGCGAGTGTGCTGGTTCTGGGCGTGGGAGTCGGGTTCGTGCCGATGTTCCTGCTCGGTGTCGGCGTCGGCCTGGTCGACGGCGCGCTGTTCATGGTCGGCGAGCGGGCGGTGGCCGGCTTGGGCGAGTCGCAGTGCGCGTGCGACATCCAGCCCCGGGTCACCCTGCGGAGCGCGTGGGAGACCGCTGGGGGTGCCCGATGAGCACCGAGCAGGTCTACACCGAGCGCGGCGCCCGCCAGCTCGACGCGGTGCGGGCGAAGTCGGTCGCGGCGGACGCCAAGGCGTCCGCGAAGGTCACGGCGGCGGCCGCGAAGGTCGAAGCGGCCCGGATCAAGGCCGAAGGCAAGACGGCGGCCACCCAAGCACGGGCCGAGCGGCGCGAGGGTCGCGAACAGCGGGTGGCCCGGCCGTACGTGCTGGCGATGATGGGCGCGTGCCTCGCGGCCGCGTGGCCCGGCCAGTTCGACTACTTCGTGGGTCTGGGTCTGGGTCCGGTGATGGCCGCGACGCTCACGACGGTGATCGAGGGCATGGCGTGGGTGGGCATCAAGCTCACTGAGCAGGGCATCGCGGCGCCGAACGGCGGCCGCCCGGTGGGCCGTTACCGGGCGATGACCTGGGGCGCCGCGACGATCGCGGCCGGGATCAACCTCGGGCACGGCACCTCGGCCTACAGCCTGATCGTGGGCGTCGGTCTGGCGCTCGCCTCGCTGGGCGGGCCGTTCGTCCACGCGCAGTACGCGCACGCCGAATCCGAAGTGGTCTCGGGCCTGTCCGGCGAGGAGATCCGGCTGGGGCTCGCGCGGCGGGCGATGCACCCGAAGGTCGTCCGGGAGGCGGCCCGCCTGCGGGCGGCGGTCGGCGTGTCGTTGACGCCGGACGCGGCCTGGATCCTCGCCTGGCGGTCGGTGCACGGCGCCGACCCGGGCGTGACCGCGCGGAGCCTGAAGCGCCACCACAAGGCCGCGGACCGGATCGGCGAACTCCTGGCGAAGCGGCCGATCGAGCCGGTCGGCTCGGTGACCGCGTCCGCGTTGCAGACCCCGTCCGCGTCGCTGTCCGCACTCGCTCCGGGCGGCACCGTTCCGGACGCGGACGACGGTGTCCGCGCGGCCGCCGAGACCGCGCTCGGCGCGTCCGGTCCGCTGCGGCTGCTGCTCGGCGCGGACGCGGATCCGGCCCCGGAGACGGACGGTCCCGGGCGTCCGCAGCCCGCCCGCCCGGACTCGCCGACCCCCTCGCGCAAGCCCGGCGACAACCGCCCGGCGAAGTCGACGGACGCGGCGTCCGCGCAGGTCGCGCCGTCCGACCCCCCGCCGGTGTCGGTCCTGCGGGAACTCGCGGCGGAGAGCGCCCGGACCGCGTCCGAGGAACAGCGCGCGGACGCGCGGACGTGGATCGCCGAGCGCATCCGCACGGGCGCGTCGGTCGCGTGGGCCGACGTCGAGCCGGACGTGTCGGTGCTGTGGGGCCGGGGCCGGACCTGGTACGCGGAACGGCTCACCGAGGTGCGGCGCGCGGCCGAACCCCGGCTGCACGTCGTGCCGAACGACGACCGACTGACCGATGCCGACGTGCCGCTTCCGCTCGACGTCGAGCCGGACGCGGACGCCGATTCCGCCTCGTAGCAGACCAATTCGATTCACGCGGGGGCCCGGCTCATCGCCTGGCAGCGACCGGGCCCCCGCCACCCCAGAAAGGGCGGACCCAATGTCCCACGACGACGTGTACGACCAGGAGGCCGAAGTGTGGAGCACCGCGAACAACGTGGTGGTGGACCTGGGCGCCGAGCGCGCCCGACGCGGCGGCGCCCCGGCGATGCCCAGCGTCGATGAACTGATCGCGGCCGCCGGGCTGGTCAAGGCCGACGGCGCCCCGGCGTCGACGGCGGCGCCCGCCCCGGACGCGGCGGGCCCGGTGCTGGAAGGCGTCGTCCTGCGGGCGCCGGCCACGCAGGCCCGGCCCGCGTGGATGAAGGACGCCGACACCGCGCGCGACACGATCGGCCACTTCGGCGACTGGCTGGGGTGGCACGCCCGTTACCACGCGGCCCGGACCCCGGTGTACGCCGGACGGCTCGCGGCGATGGCCGTACGGGGCGTCGCCCGGGGCGCGTGGTGGGGCTGCCGGTACGTCGTCGCGGCCGAGTTCGGTCCGTCGATGCGGGCCGCGCGCCGCGCGGGCCAGTGGGCGGAGTACCGCCAGCTCGGCGCCGAGCGCGGCGCGATGATGAAGCACCGGGCGCCGCGCGCGGCGGCCGCGGTGGGCCTGTCCGTCGTGCTCGTGGCGGTCGTCGCGGCGATGGCCGGGATGATCGCGCTCACGGCGGCCGGGGCGGTCGCGTTCGGCGCTGCCGTGGCCGGCGGCCGCAAGGAGGGTCAGGAGGGCTTGGCGGTCCTCGACACGCCGGAAGCTCCGGTCCGGGTCGACCTGGCGCCGGACCACCTGAACGCTGCGTTCAGGGCCTGCGGGTTGCTGCCCGCGAAGGCCTCGCAGGACGGCGAACCCGCCGCGTTGCGGCTGGTGTCGCCGATCCTGCGGGACGGCCGGGGCTGGGCGGCGGTCCTGGACCTGCCGCGCGGCTCCGGCAAGGCCGCGAAGGACGTGCTCGGCGCCCGCGAAGCGCTCGCGGCCGAGCTGGGCGTGGACGAGATCCAGCTCATCATGGCGCGGGTGCGCGCGTCGGCCGGTGGCCACGCGGGACGGCTGTCCCTGTGGGTCGCGGACGACGACCCGTACATCGGCACCCCGGTGCCCTCCCCGCTCGCGTCGATGGACAGCTTCGACATCTGGAAGCCGATCCCGTTCGGGCAGGACGCGCGCGGCGTCCGGGTCGACGTCGAAGTGATGTGGCAGAGCATGTTCTTCGGCGGCCTGCCCCGACGCGGCAAGACGTTCACGCAGAGGTTGATGACGGCGGCCGGGCTGCTCGACCCGTACGTGCGGCACTACGTCGCGGACGGCAAGGGCGGCGCCGACTGGATGCCGATGCGCGCGGTCGCCCACCGGCTCGTCATGGGCGCGGAGGACGACGCGATCGACGCGTTGAAGGCGATGCTCGCCGAGCTGATCACCGAGATGGAGCGGCGGTTCAAGGTGCTGCGGGACCTGCCCCCGTCCATCTGCCCGGAGGGCAAGCTCACCCCGGCCATCATGCGCAAGTACAACCTGCCGGTGATCTTCGTGACCATCGACGAGTTGCAGGAGTACTTCACCGCGATGGAGAAGGCGGACAAGGAAGCCGTCATCTCCGACCTGTGCCGGATCGCCCGACGCGGCCCGGCCGCGGGCTTCATCTCGAACTACGCGTCCCAGCGTCCCGACGCCGACTCGGTGCCGACGAAGCTCCGGGAGATCATCACCCTGCGGTACTCGACGCAGGTCGTGGACAAGACCAGCTCGGACATGGTCCTCGGCAAGGGCAAGGCCGCGATGGGCGCCGACGCTTCGGTGCTCTCGGCCGAGCACAAGGGCGTCGGCGTCCTGGTGACCGGCCCGGCCGACTTCGTCACGGTGAAGGCCGACCTGCTCGACGGGCCCGGGTTCGCCGAGCTGTGCCAGCGCGGCCGCGAACTCCGCATCAAGGCGGGGCAGCTCACCGGCGACGCGGCCGGGGACGTCCAGGCGGCCGCCGACGCGGCCGGGTTCGTCATCCCCTCGATCGTCTCCGACGTCCTCGACGTCATGCGCCACGCCGACCGGATGCACACCACCGACATCCTGACCGGCCTGGTGAACCTGGACGACGACACGTACGGCGACTGGACCGGTGAGCGCCTGGCGGCCGAGCTGGACGCGGCCGGGGTCGTACGGGCCAGCAAGCAGGTCAAGATCGACAACCGGAACTTGGCCGGCTACCGCCGGGCCGACATCGAGGGCGTCATCCCGCCCGAGCTGACCGCGCGCGGGTAGAGGGGTCCCCCTCTACCCGGCCGCCCGAATCGACCAAGTTCGTCCCCCCGCTACCCGGACCGCTCGGTAGCGGGGGGCCACTACCCCGGTAGTGGGGGCGGTAGAGGCCCCCTGACCTGCGAGGTAGTGCCCGGTAGAGGGGTTACGGCCCCTCCCGGTGAACCCGTGAAAACCCCCTGAACGGCACCTACTTGAGGAGTGCTCCGTCATGATGCGCCTGCCCTGGATGAACCGGACCGACAAGCGCCGCTGGGCGGCGGCCGCGACCTTCGGCGACCTGTGCGACCTGACGGCCGGGTGGCTGACCGGACAGGTCCGGTCCCTGCCCGCCTACCAGCCCAACCGCGGGCCGGACGACGAGACGACGAGCCTCGTCCCGACCCTGACCGCGTACTGCCTCGGCGGCTACCTGACGACCTGGTCCCAGCCCGGTCTGACGGAGACCATCGGCGGCGGTCTCTGGGAACAGCGGGCGACGGTCGAGGGATACGTCCTCGACCCCGGCCTGTGCGGTCGGCTGGTCGACGCGGCGACCGCGGCCGGGCTCGTCGTCGTCGTCCACCCGCCCAACGGTCCGGCGGGCGGCGACCCGATCACCGTCACGACCTTCGACGGCGAGTGGTACACGTCCGCCGGTCTGCCGCTCGGCGACGACCTGATGCGCGCGGAGTGGTCGATCGTGTCCGATCCCGCGTTCGCCGAGCTGACCTCGGCCACCCACCTGACCGTCATCGCACCCGAGTTCGGGCCCGGCGGAAACCGGCTCTGGACCGTCCTGCACACCGCCATCGAAGGAGAACCCGTGATCACCCACATCCGATTCGTCAGCGACGTCGACGGCATCCCGACCCCGTTCACCGCGACCTACAAGCCCACCGACGACGACCAGGTCCACGCGCGCGCGTTCGTCGCGGCCTGCGTGGCGGACTCCGGCCGCCGCGACCTGGTGGTCACCGAGAACGGCACCGCCCGGCGCCTGCGCTAGCAACCGACCGCCCGACCTTCCCCCTCGAACACAGGAGAACCCCGTGGGACTCGACATCAACGGCCACAGGCTCAACAGCTACAGCGGGTGCGACCAGATCGCGGCCGACGCCCGGCAACACGCCTCCGGGCGGGGCGTCGCGGTGCTCGCGTACATCGCGCGCACCTCCGAGGGCGAGATCACCCAGCGGGACGTCGACGCGGCGATGGACGCGCTCCGCAAGGTCGCCTCGTCGCGGAAGGCGTCCGCCGAACAGGTCGCGCTGGCGCGGCTGACCATCTCGCGCCTGAACAACGCGCGCGGCTCGGGCCGCGTGATCCTCTCCTAGCTTCGCCCCGTGGCGGCCGCCATCGCCTGGAAGCTCGTCGGCCGCCACGGGTTCCCCACCGATCTCTCGGAGGAGGGCTCCATCGTGAGCGCTCGCACCATCACCCGTCCACCCGCCACCACTTCGGGCACCCGGTCCTGCCGGTCCTGTCTGCCCCCGCCCAACCGCGGCAAGGTCAGCGTCAAGGGCCAGTTGGTCAAGTGCCCGAACTGCAAGGGCACCGGACAGATCTAGGCCCCGACTCGACGGCCGGTCGACCCCCAACCCGGGGTCGACCGGCCGTCGGCATTCTCCTAAAAGAATCATGGTCCGACCCCTTGTCATGTGTACGGACTCCCGTACAGTGATGTGTACGGAACCCCATACAGTCCGTACGGGATCCATACACACCAGGGAGACACCCGATGGCCGTCACCACCCGCCGGACCGCAACCGGCGTGAGCGTCACGATCTCGCTGACACAGGAGCAGATCGACCTGATCGGCAGCGCTGCCGGAACGATGGCCGATCAGCTGGACACCGCCCTGTGGGCACTCGCCCGGCTGCGGTCCGGCGAGGAGACGACCGCCGAAGAGTGGTGCCTGGTGGTCAACGACCTCGGGCACCAGTTGCTGCCCCGGCTCACCGGGATCTACGACGAGGCGACCCGGGCGGCGGTCCGGGAGGGCGTCAGCCACGGCCAACTCGCCCGAGCCATGGACGTATCGCGCAGCACCGCGCAGACGCGG
>NZ_JBEXCV010000204.1:0-12412 GCF_040605455.1 Embleya sp. NPDC005575
GACCTCCGCTTTCTATCGGGGTTGAACGTCACTCTTTCCCTCCACGTCGCTCTTCCGTTCTCCCTACCCGGATCCGCTACGCGGCGCAGCCGCAGTGGGCACACTCCCGGACGCCCGCGAACGCCCGGTCGGCGGCCGCGACATCGCGCCCGGTGATCGGCGCGGCCGCGTCGAGGGAGGGCGTCAACGGCCGCGGCGAGGGTTCGGAGGGCCGGTACGGCACGCCCGTGACCGCGTAGTTGTCGACCGTCCTTGCGGGCCTACCGGGATCGCGCACGTAGACGCTCTGCGCACGCGTTCGCCACACCACCAGCACCTCGCCCAGATGCACCGCACACCCCGGCGCACTGTCCTCCGCCCCGCCGCAGGCCGCCACCCACCCGAGCAACAACGTGCCCGTGTCGTCGGTCGGACCGTCGCAGTCGTGCCGCGATCGCGCGCCCAACGGACACGCCCGACCGGACCGGCCTGCTCCCGGTCCTCGACCTGCTCGCGTTCGGCCACACCCTGCTCCTGTCGTCGGTGGAGCTCACATCCTGACCCGATCGACGCCGGCGCCGGGGCGGAACCGAGGAACGGCCGCGGCATCGCGCCGACACCGGACCCGGACCCCCACACGGCGCAGTTCACCGCCACTGCGCCGGGCCATCTTCGTCCGGCCGCCCGGAGGATCGTGGGCCGAGGAGGTGTTCGAGGGTGTGGTCGGGGTGTGTGGCGTGCTCGATGGCGTCGTCGATCGCCTCGGCCAGCACGTGCAGCTGCTCGACCCACCCCGGGCAGGTCATCACCCGGGTGGCGATGCGGGCGCAGCCCGCGAGGGTGACCACGGCGACGGTCTCGGCCAGTGCGAGCGGCACGGCGCCGACGACCGGCCCGGCCGGGCTCTCGTACGGGTCCAGATAGGGCAGGAACTCGCCCTGAGGGTGCGGGAGCCCGGGGCGGGGTCCGACCTCGGCCGGGCCGTACGGGCTCAACCCGCCCAACGTGTGCTCGACGGCCCCGGCCAACGCCCACGTCGGCCCACCCGGACGGCCCAGGCCACTCAGCCAGGCACCGGCGCTGCCCCCGGCCGCGGCGATGCGCTCCAACGCCTCACGTTGCTCCGGCGAGGTGCTCGTCTCAGGGTGGGGGCCGGGACCGCCGTGCGGGGGTGGGTTGCTCATGCCCGGTGAACGAGCGAACCCCGCAACAGGCTGCGCCAGGAAGACGTGGCGGTCCGGTGTGCGGTCGACATCGATGCGTCTCGCGGTCGACAGGGATGGGCGGGCGCCCGCGAATCCGGACGAATCATCCGGACAAGAGCGCCGGCGGATCCGCGATCGTGGGAGGCGGAGCGGGTGCCCCAGAAGCTGTCGCCCCGAACCCGATCGGTATCGAGGACCGGGAACCCACCAGACAGCACGGCGGCGCCGCGCGGCGCGATGCTGTCCGGTGGGCGAGGCGCATCGGGGCCATGCGGCGCACGCGGCACCACGCCGTGGCCGTGCCCGGCGCCGCGGTTCGGCGGACGGGGGACGAGAGCCGTCCCGACGGTGGGCGCCCCCCATCGGCGGGTACGGCGCGGGAGTGGTGGCGGCGGGGACCTCGCCCGGGTGTCGTCGACGACGCGTCGATCTCTTCGGACCATCGGGGGTCGGTTGCGGTTCGGACGTGATCGGGAAGCGGCTCGCCCCGCGCTTGTGTCCGCCGAGGAATCCGGGTGATGGGCTTGGTGTGGGTCGTTACGGTGGTGGGGTGAGTGCCGAGCAGTTGTCGAGTCCCGCCGTCGGATCCCCCGGTTCGGTGTGGGTGTCGGGTCGTGGTGTGGTCCTGCGTGATCTCGTCCCCGCGGATGTCCGCGCGGTGGGGGAGGTGTTCGACGCGGAGGTGGTGCGGTTCCTGGGGTTCGGGGTGCGTGACGAGGCGGCGACCCGCGCCTATGTGGAGGAGAACATCGAACTCGCCCGGCGGGAACCGCGGACGAAGTACCTGCTCGTGATCGAGTCCGTCGAGGACGCCGCGGTGGTGGGGACGATCGCGTTGGTCGTCGAGTCGCCGGGCGTGGGCAGCGTGGGGTTCGCCGTGCGGCGGTCGGCGTGGGGCCGCGGCTACGCGGGCGCCGCCCTTCAGGCGCTGTTGGGGTTTGCGTTTCTCCACGGTGGGTCTGCATCGGGTGTGGGCCGGGCACGAGCCGGACAACGCGGCGTCGGGCCGGGTGTTGAAACGGTCCGGGATGTACCTCGAGGGGACGCGCCGTCAGGATGTGTTCCTGCGGGGCGCGTGGCGGGACACGATCGTGTACGCGGCGCTCGCTCCCGAGTGGCAGTCCGACTCCGCGCGTTGAGGCCTGTTCAGGCGGTGCGCAGGGCGGGGCTGTTGCGGGCCTTGTCGAGGTAGTCGCGCACGGCGGGCACGTTCCGGTGGGGCGCGAGGAGGGTGACGGTGTCGCGGACGTGGTCGAGTCCGCGGCCGGAGTTGATCTCGTCGAGGAGGTCCAGGGCGTGGTCGCCGTGGGCGCACGCGGCCTCGATCTTGCCCTGCTGGACGAGTGCGGTGCTCATGCGGGACAGGTAGAGGACGTGGGTGCGGGTGTAGTCGTCGCCGTAGGTGCGGTCGGCCTCGGTGAACAATTCCTGCGCCCGTTTGGGGTCGCCGAGGTCGAGCATGCAGCTCCCGGTGAGCATCAGGATCTCCGGGCGCATGATCCAGTACGCCCAGGGAGGGTCGTCCTCGCCGGGACCGTCGCCCACGAGGTCGGCGGCCCGGTTGAGTTCGCGAAAACACGCGCCGGCGTCGCCGGTCTTGGACAGGGCGCGGGCGCGGCGGGCGGCGAGCATGGCGTCGATGGCCGGGGTGGAGTTCCCGCGCACCGCGGTCTGGGCGGTGCGCACGAGGTTGTCGGCGTCGCGGGGGTGCCCGGTGCTGTAGGCCTGGATGGCCATGAACGCCAGTGTGTTGGCGCCCAGTTGCCGGTCCCCGCTGGTCTGGGCGGCGCGGAGCGCGGCGTGGTAGCAGGTCTGGGCTGCGGCGTGCCGGCCGACGTCGAAGCGCCCCCACGCGGCCATACGCCCCAGGTCGGCGGCGGCCGCGAACAGACGCCGGGCCTGGGCGTCGGTGTAGGTGCAGGCGCCGAGGAGGTGGGTGACCAGGGCCAGGGCCGCGTCCGTCTCCCCCAGGAGGTCACCGCCGCCCAACGCGTCGTCGGCGTGTTGGAGTTCGAGGATGTGCGCCTCGATCCGGGTCAGCAACGCGGAGCCGACACGGCGCCCGCGGGTGACGGCGTGGGCGGCCTCGGGGTCGGCGGTGAGCCAGCCGTGGAGCACGGCCGACAGGGTGCCGCCGGTGATCGTCAGGAATGCCCGCCGGTCCATGTGCGCGCTCCTTTGCACACCCTCCAGTGCGGCCACGGTACTGCGCACGGTCCACGGTGCGTAGAGGTCGGGGCGCTCGACGGGGATCCACTCCGGCCACGGGATCGCCGCACGGTCGCCGTCGGCGACACCGAACAGGACCGCGAGCAACTGCTGTGCGGGCGGGTCGGGTTCGTGCCGGCCGTTCTCCCACGTGGACACGGTGCGTTTGGTGGTGGCGATGTTCACGCCCCGCGTGGCCCCGAGCGCACACAGCCGGTCGGCGAGGCCCTGCTGGGACCAGCCCCGATCACGGCGCACCTGCACCAGGGGATGACGTGCTCCGGGAACCACGACCGGTGCCTCCATACGCGCGGACGGTAGCGCATCCCACCCTCATCGAGAACCCACCCGCGCCTGCGCCGTCGGCCCCCACCGCGCCGCCGCCCGGCCCGTGCCGCGTCTCGCTCCCGGGTGGGGGCTTGACACCCTCCCCCTGCCCCCGGTGTGACCGCTTCGCGCCACCGGCCCGGGCGGCTTGTCTGGAAGGGCGACACCACCGCCCGGCGACACGCCGGACGGTGCTCCTGGGACATCACGGACGAGAGGAACCAAACATGAGCCAGCAGGCCATCGAGGCGCCCACCACCACCGAGCCGCTGACCGCGACGTCGATCGCCGGTGTGATCGAGGTCGCCGCCCGCGTTACCGCCGCCGGTGACCGCCTGGTCATCGAGGCGGTCCACGAGGTCGCCGACGGCGCCCACCAGGTCCTGTACACCGTCGTCCCCGGCTACGCGGCGCCCACCGCGCAGACCGCCGAGGCCGACCCGCCGCAGTGCTCCTTCTGAACTCCTGACCCGCCGTCGGCGCCGGCGTGAACACGCGCCGACCACACCACCCCGCGGGGCGGCCCGGCGCATCTCGCCCGGCCGCCCCGCGGCCCGTCCGGCCCATCCTCAGGAGGCTGCCCGTGTCGACCTTCCCGCCCGACGCCGAGCTGCGGCGCCGTTTCGTCCACCGCCCCGAGTTGTCCCTGCTCTACAACCGCGCCCACGGCCTGGAGCACCGGCTCAACCCCGCCGCGCAGATCATGGCCGCCGCCGTCCTCGCCCGCTCGGACACCGAAGCAGCCGGGCCCGACGTGTCCCCGGCCCGGCGGGCGGCCCTCGCGCTGGCCCTTCCCATCGAGCGTGCCGCCGCCGACCTGGCCGCGTTCTGGGACACGATCCTGACCGCCCCGGATCGGCCCCGGCCCGTGCGCAAGTCCGGCGCGCCGGCCGACTGGGCGGCCGTCGACGTGCCGTTCCCCCTGGCGTTGGAGGTGGAGATCACCGCCGCCTGCAACTGGCACTGCACGTTCTGCTACAACACGTGGAAGGTGTCCGACACGCTCGGGCAGCGCTCCGCAAGCGTCACGGGCACCGCCCCCGGCCTGCACCTGCCCCTGGACACCGCCCGCCGCATCCTGGACCAGGCCGCCGCCGGCGGGTGCCTGCGCATCCGACTGTCCGGTGGGGAACCCACCCTGCACCCGCAGTTCCGCGAGATCGTCGAACACGCCAGCGCGGCCGGCTTCGACCTGGAGTTGTTCACCAACGGTGTCCGCGTCGACGACGCCTTCGCCGCGTGGCTCACCGCCCGCCGCGTGCGCGTCCTGCTGGTCTCCCTCCACGGCCAGGCCGCCACCCACAACGCCCTCGCCCTCAACCCCGCCGCCTACACCCAGGCCATCGGCGGCATCCGCGCCGGCGTCGCCGCGGGAATGACGGTGATGGCCGAGGCCCTGGTCTCCGCCGACAACCTCGCCGAGATGCCCGCCATGGTCGACACCCTGCGCGAGCTCGGCGTCGCCCACGTCTCCTTCATGCCCTACGTGGCAACCGGCCCCAACGACCCGTGCCGCCCGGTCGCCGCGAGCGCCGTCGCCGACCTGATCACCCACTGCCGCGAACGCACCGCCGGGACCGTCGACTTCCGCGTGCCGTGCGCCCCCCGCCACTGCCTCACCGACACCCCCACCGCCATCACCGCCCCCGTGGACGAGGCGTTCGACGACCACTGCGCGGCCGGCCTGCTGTGGGGGAGCGTGTCCTACGACGGATACGTACGGCACTGCCCGCACACCGGCGTCGTCGCCGGCCACGTCGACGAGGGCATCGCCACCGTGTGGACGCAGCGGATCGTCCCCACCGTGCGCGCGGCCTTGGAGCCGGACAACGACGCGTGCGGTGGGTGCGGCCAGTTCGCCGCCTGCAAGGGCGGCTGCCATCTCCCCAAGGTCCGCGCCTACCCCGGCGTCGAACAACCGCCGCGCCGCCTGCTGCCCCTGGCGACCGCCGCGCCCGCCCGGCCCAAGCGTTCGGAGGGGAACCGATGATGGAGGCACCCACCCTCGCCGAACGCCTCAGCCTGACCGACGGCAACGTCCTCACCGACTCCGTCTCGGGCCGCAAACTCGTCCTGGACCCGGCCGGCGTCGCCTTCTACGACGTGTTCACCCGACACGGCACCGGCCCCGGCGCCCTGCGAGAACTCACGACCCGCTTCCTCGTCCCGCCCGACCGCGCCGCCGCCGACTACGCGGCGTTCGTCGACCTCATCGACCAGGGCCAACGCTGCGAGGGCTCGATCCTGCCCGGCGCCCACCACGCCGTCCTGGAACCGACGTCCGCATGCAACGGGCAATGCCCGCACTGCTACCACAACGAACACGGCACCCGCTGGCCCGACGACCAGTTCGCCCGCATCCTCGACCAGGTCGAACGCGGCGGCATCAAATCCGTGTCCATAACCGGCGGGGAGGTCTTCTCCGCCCACTTCACCGACAAGTTCTTCGCCCTCGCCGAGCAGCTGCGCGAACGCGGCGTCGCGGTCGCGTCGGTGAGCACCAACGCCACCTTCCTCACCGAGGACGTCCGCGACAAGATCCTGACCGCCCTCCCCACCACCACCGTCTTCCGCATCTCCCTCGACGCCCTGCGCGGCCCCCTCCTGGACCGCATCCGCCCCGGCTACCGCCACCTGTCCGACCCCTACGCGCCCATCGCCGACCTCGACACCGCCGGCTACCCCCTGGTGTGCACCACCAACCTCTTCGGCGAACAAACCGTCGACGGCGTCCTGGAGATCGGCGAACACCTGCGCCGCTACACCAACCTGCGCGCCTGGAACCTGCGGATGGCCGTCCCCGTGCACTTCGGCACCGGCGAGCGCACCGACAACCCCGCACGCCGCCGCCAACTCTTCGGCACCCGACCACACCCCACCCTCGGCCTGCGCTTCTACGCCGCCGTGCTCCGCGAACACGCCCGCGCTGCCTACCCCTACGACGTGCGCATGGGCAACCACCTGATGACGTCCGCCCTGCGGAACCCGCACGTCCTGACCGCCAAAGGCGACGGACACCCCTGCCGCGAGGACGCCGCACTCGTCACCCTCAAGGCGAGCGGCCAGGTCACCCAATGCCCGATCCTCACCGAACTCGCCCCCGAACTCACCATGGGCTCGCTCCACGACGACAACGACGTCCTGGCCCCCGGCTACGAGGACCGACTGCCGCTGACCGGCCTGCACACCACCGACATGGGCTGCCACACCTGCCCCCTCCTGACCCTGTGCGGGGGCGGATGCCGCCTGTACGCCCTCGGCTACGACCAAGGCCTTACCGGCTGCGACCTCCCCGCCCGCGCACTCCTCACCTGGATGGTCACCGACCCCGACCGCATCCTGCGCGACCACTGGCCCGCCTACCACGCCCGCCTGCTCGCTCTGCTGCCCGACGTCGAACGCGTCCCCACCGACGCCTCCGCCGCCGGTGGGGACCGATGACGGGCGGCCGAACGACGGAGCAACCACCCGCGCCCCCCGTCGACGCCGGCCCCGGGCCGTTGATCACGCTCGGTGTCATCCGCACCGGGTACGCCACACGTGAGGACTGCCCGCGCCGGCCGTGGAGCCGCCCCGAACCCGCGCGCATCCACCTCGCGCCCGCCTACGCCGACATCGTGCTGGGCCTGGTCCCCGGGGTGCGCCTGTTCGTCCTGTGGTGGGGACACCAAAGCGACCGTGACATCCTCACCCGCCCCGTCGTCCACGACGCCCCACCGATCGGCGTGTGCGCCTCGCGCGGCGTCCACCGCCCCAACCCGATCGGTGTCACCCTCGCCGAAATCCTCGACACCGCACCCGGCGTCGTCACCGTCCGCGGCATGGACTGCGTCGACGGCACGCCGTTGCTCGACCTCAAACCCGCGCTCACCCTCGCCGGCACACACCTGCAATAGGCGAGACCGGACGCGTCCGGCCGCGGATCCGGAGAACCGTCTCGACGCGAACAATGCGTCTCTGACGTCACGAGCCTTGCGGTGACCTGCGCGGGTAACGCCCCCGGATCGAGACGTCACGAGGTGCCGGGTCACTCGGCCAGGAAGGCGCGCAGCTCCCGCCGTTGCCGGTCCTCCTCGGCGGTGACGTCGGCGAGGACGTCGCGGTCGATGAAGGGTTCGACGGCGGCCAGGACCAGGCGGCGCAGCTCGGAGGGCTCCAGCGCCTCGACCTCCCACTGGACGGGGTGGTCGACGTCGAAGCCGTGGCGGGCGGCGAACGCCGGCCATCGAGGGTCGCCGCGTTTGCCTTCGGTGGCGGGCAGTTCGTACGCCCTCCTCTGTTCGTCGGTGAGCAGCACCCGCTCCACGCGCGCCCAACACCCCGTCCGCGCCACCCAGTCCCGCTCGACGTCCTCGCCCGAGCAGTCGAAATCACCGACCATTCTCCGGGGCGCCACAAGCGCGCGGTTCGAATCCACGCAGCTCAGAAGCGGTCAGGGCGACGATGTCGCGTGCAACAGGTGTGGTGCACGAGAGACACGCCCTTGCATGCCGACAGCACGAGCCGACTGGAAGAGGGAACGAGCCGCCGCCCTCTTTTGGAAGCGGGTGGCGGCTCGGAGCGACAGGTGCTCGTACGCGGCCTGACCCCGCTGTGTTGGGGCCACATCCGCCCGCAGCGAAGTGAAACTCGACCCGGCTCGCGCCACCAGCTGATCATCCAAGAACGCACACACCCTGCCGGGTCCGCGAAGTACGCTGCTGGCAACCTCGAAACTGATGACGGAGGGCTCTCGTGGCGGAGCGGTTGATCGGTGGTCACTATCGGCTGCTCGATGTCATAGCCGCGGGAGGGTTCGGCGAGGTATGGCGGGCGCACGACGAGCGCTTGAATGCCTTGGTTGCGATCAAGCGCATCAAGATCGACCCGCACACCTCCGCAACCGAGCGGGCGGAGCTCATCGCCAGGGCGAAGCGCGAGGCGCGCAACGCCGCAGCGCTACGCGACGAGCCGAACGTGGTGGCCGTGTATGACGTGGTTACCGAGGATGGCCTGCCGTGGGTGGTGATGCGTCTCGTTGACGGTATGTCCCTGGCCCAGGAACTCAAGCGGCGCACCCGCCTCGAACCGGAACGGGCCTCCAAGATCGCGCTCGGGGTACTGGCGGCTCTCAGGGCCGCGCACCGCCTTGGGATCGTGCACCGGGACGTCAAGCCGGCCAACATCATGCTGACCGCCGACGGGCAGGTGCTGCTGACTGATTTCGGTATCGCGAAGCACCGCGACGACATCTCGCTCACCTCGACCGGCATGGTTGTCGGCACCCTCGAGTACATGGCTCCCGAACGTTTCGGTGCGGCCTCAGACGCAGACGACCCGGCAGGAGACCTCTTCTCTCTCGGCGCGACATTGTTCGAGACGGTCGAGGGAACCTCGCCGTTTCGACGTATGTCGGTGGCGGCGATCATGGCGGCAGTGGCCTTCGAGCCACATCCGCCTTTGCGGAACGCGGGCGCACTGACCGCGCTGATCGAGCAACTGCTGGCGAAGAAGCCCGAACACCGCCCTGACGCAAGTGCCGCGATCGCGGCACTAGGGGTGTGGTCAGCGGCACCCACCACCCTCGTGGGAATCACCAACCCGCCGACGCAACACGGTCGCAGGGACGGGGAGGGGGGATACGACGTCATCCTCGACTCTGCTGGGAACAAGCCGATCCAGGTGATCAGGGCCGTACGTGAGGTGACATCGCTCGGGCTGAAGGAAGCCAAGGACCTTGTCGAGACGCCACCCAGGCCGATTCTGGAGGCGGTCGGCGCTGAAACTGCGGCCAAGGCCGAGACCACCTTGAAGCGAGCCGGCGCCGCAGTGACGGTGCGCCCAGTCCAGCGCACGTGGCGGCGTGATCCCGCAGCCTCGTTCGATGTCATCCTCGACTCTGCTGGGAACAAGCCGATCCAGGTCATCAAGGTCGTACGTGAGGTGACATCGCTCGGGCTGAAGGAAGCCAAGGACCTTGTCGAGACGCCACCCAGGCCGATTCTGGAGGCGGTCGGCGCCGAAGCTGCGGCCAAGGCCGAGACCACCTTGAAGCGAGCCGGCGCCGCAGTGACGGTGCACCCAGTCCAGCGCACGTGGCGGCGTGATCCCGCAGCCTCGTTCGATGTCATCCTCGACTCTGCTGGGAACAAGCCGATCCAGGTCATCAAGGTCGTACGTGAGGTGACATCGCTCGGGCTGAAGGAAGCCAAGGACCTTGTCGAGACGCCACCCAGGCCGATTCTGGAGGCGGTCGGCGCCGAAGCTGCGGCCAAGGCCGAGACCACCTTGAAGCGAGCCGGCGCCGCAGTGACGGTGCGCCCAGTCCAGCGCACGTGGTGACTCGGGGGTTCTTTCTGAGCTGGGATCCTTGTGTGCCGGCAGCGTGACCACAGAGATTGATATCTGTGCGGCGCTCGACGGGAGGCCGTCCGGGTATCGACCGCGGTCAGCACCCGGAGGGTCTTCCGCTTGGGCCGCCGGTGCGGCTGCGGCCCGCGGGGGCATTTGTTCGGCATCGCGGCCTCCGTCTCCAGAGTCCGCCATCGCAAGGAGCCCGGTGATCTGGTGTTTCAGCCGGGATGACGAGGTGCGTCGCGTCCGCGGTTGAGCTGGGCCATCAGCTCGCGGTTGGCGGCTGCCTGTGCGGCTCGATCCCCGGCCCGGCCATCACCACGCCGCGGCCCACCGCGGGCCGATCCATGCCGGTGGTGTCCCGCGTCCCGTACCGCAACCACACGGTGAACAACCCGAGATCCTGCGCGGCGGTCCGCCAGTCGCGGCCGGTGCGATCGCACCAGCGCAAGTACAGCGCCATGTGCCCGGCGTACGTACGCGTGGTCAACTCGGCCTGATCCCGCCCGAACCGCACGTACCGCAGGAACGCGTCCGCTTCCGCCACCACGGCCAAGTCGTCGTCCAGCACCGTCCAGTACCGCGTACCGGACGGCATCCGTACAGGGAAAACCCGCAAAGTCCTACTCCCATCTCGTCATGCAACGTGTCGCAACGATCACGACAGCCTCAGAGATGCGAGGAAGAACCCGGTCTCACCCGATGCAGTGCATCGTCACACCACACTCGGAGATGCCCGGGAGAACGATGTACTCCAACACGGCTGGCCTCGGATCGCGGGCGGCGCGGGCGTGGACGACGTCGACGTAGGACTGGCTGCCGAAGCCGCGCACGACCAGCACCGGCACACCGAGTCGGCCAACCATGAGCTGAACATTCGCCGCAGGGAGTCCTTTTCCGCCGCGACGTACACGGCTACATCCTGGCCGCGGGTGCGGTCGAGTCGGAACCAGTCGGGCGCCTGGTCCAGGAACTCGGCGTGGTCGGTCCAGGCCGGGGGACGTGGACCTCGCGCAGGGTGTCGACCAGGTCGGGGAAGCGACCCTCGCGCCGGGCCTGCGCGAGGCGGGAGGACAGCCGGCGGTACATCGACGGCGTGTTCGGCACCAGTTGCTCGGAGATCGCCCGGTACCGGAGCTGTCTCAAGGTCACGCCGGCGTCGTACTCGGCGACGATCTCCCGGGCCCGATCGACCACCACCGGCCAGTGGACGCGTTCCATGCGATACATGTACCCATCGGCCCGCCTTCGGCTTGGGCCGGGTGTGTGGTGCCCCGAACGTCGCAATGCCCGCATCCGCTGTTCCCGGTCCTCGTTCACCGGGCGTCGGCGCCAGGGTGGGCGCGGTCCGGGCCTTCCTTCCCCGAGGACCCGGAACCGCGCCCCGGGGTGTACCTGCCCGCGGACCGACGGGTTCACGGGTCACCCGTCCGGGTGGCCCCTTGCCCCGGGCCCGCCCGGCCCACCCGCGATCGGAAGGCGATCCATGACGAGCACCGGCCCCGACCTCGACGACCCGAGCGACGTGAACGCCCGCGCCGTCGCGCTCTTCGGCCGCCACGAGGACGGCACCATCGCCTGGCCGTACGGCATCGCCGACCCGCCCCGGCGCAACTACCGCACCCGCGACGACCCGGACGCCGCGTTCGAGGCGGCCCTGCGCGGGCGCCGCGACGCCCAACGCATCCTCGTCGAGTGGGCCGAGCGCCACGGGCTGTGCCCGGACGGCCTGGGCTGTTGCCCGCAGTGGCTGCGCCGGCGGGGCAGTGCCGGATGTCCGTACGGCGAGTGCGACCGGTGGCGTTGGACGGACCACGTCACCACCTGGTCCCTGGGCGGGCAGCCGGTGGCGTTGACGGCGGCGCCGTACGGGGTGGACGAGGACGAGCGGGCCGAACTCGAGGAGTGGGCCGGGGAGTACCCGGGCCTGGCGGTGGCCTACGGCACTGGCTGGTACGGCGCCGACACCACCCAGGTCCTGCTGTGGCGCAGCGATCGCATCCCCACCCTCGCACCGGCGTAACGCCCCGCGCACTACCACCCGACCGTGCAACTTCCGTGCACCCTTGACGCACCTTCGATGCACCTTTGATGCAAGGGCTGTACCCCCAGGCGTGGCCCGTGACCGGACACCGCTTCCGCGCGGGCATCCGACGGCGCGGAGAGTGAGGGGAGGGCACACCGCCCCACCCCGAGCGAAGAAGGCCTTGCGGTGACGGGGATCGGTGGTGCCTACTGGAAGTCGTCCGCGCTCGGGGTGTGTTGCCGATCGCGGCTGCCAATACACCAGTCGTGAACTCGCTGTTTTGGCCGACGGGTTCGGGATCCGACTCTCGGTCGGCAGGACCGGCCAGTGCTGG
>NZ_JBEXCV010000205.1:0-12400 GCF_040605455.1 Embleya sp. NPDC005575
CCGATCTGCCCCTGCCCGCGACCGCGCCGCCCGCATGCCCGCCCGCGACTGGCACCGCACCCCCGCCCCCGACCTCGACCGTGCTCGCGACCGCACCCAGCCCCCACCCCGACCGCGACAGTTAGCTGACGGGTCGTCAGGGAATTTTCATGGCATATCGGGATGAAAGTGCCGTCGACCCGGTGGTTGCTCTTCCCCGCGTCTCCATGGCGTGCTAAACACTGTCAATCAGTTCGGCTGGAGAGCACCGATCCGGTTGGCAGCGTCCACGAAACGCGCGCCCGCCCCATCGAGGCCGAGCGGCGCTTTGCCCCCAAAGATTCCGTACAGAACCGGACATGTCGCAGTGGTGACACGTGTCCGGTGCGCGCCCCTGCACAGAACGGAAAGTACCGGTATGTCTGCGACCGTTGAAGTATCCGCGAAGCCGCCGGAGCCCGAATCCGACCCGTCCTCGGTCGACACCGGTCGACTGGAGGGGGTGTCCAAGGGCCGAGTCTTCGCCGTCCTGGCCGTCGTGGTCATGTTCTCCGAGGTCGTGCCGCTCCAGTACGCGATGATCTCCTCGGCCGTGCCGGAGATCGCCCCGTCGTTCCGGTCCGTCGGCGAGAGCATCTCGTGGATGGTGGTGATCCTGGGCCTGGTCGGCGGCGCGGTCAGCCCGCTGATCGGCAAGCTCTCCGATGTCTACGGCAAGAAGCGGTTGCTGCTCGCCACCAGCGTCTCGTTCCTGCTCGGCTCGCTGATCTGCGCGCTCACCAGCTCGTGGCCGTTGTTCCTGGCCGGCCGCGCGCTCCAGGCGGTCGCGTTCGGCATGACCGCCGTCGTGTACGGGCTCATCCGCGACCTGATGCCGCGCAAGTTCATCCCGGTCGCGATCGGTGTCTCGGCCACCGGCCTCGGCCTGTCCGCCGCGCTCGCGCCGGTCGTCGGCGGACTGCTCACCGAGCACTACTCCTGGCGCTCGCTGTTCTGGTTCCTGGTCGTCTACATGCTCGTGCTGATCCCGCTGCTGTTGGTCGTGGTGCCGGAGTCCAAGCTGCGCGTCCCGCAGAAGGTGGACTACGTCGGCGGCGTCATCCTCGGTGTCGGACTCGCGCTGATCCTGCTCTACATCAGTCAGGGGCAGACCTGGGGCTGGAGCAAGCCGTCCGCGTTCGGATACGCGATCGTCGGCATCGCGGTGGTCGGCCTGTGGGTGTTGTGGGAGAAGCGGGTGGAGAACCCGATCATCGACCTCAAGCTGCTGACCGCCCCGCGCGTGGCGCTCGTGCTCGGGATCGCGTTCCTGGCGAACATGATCATCGGCATCCAGAACTACCTCACCAGCTACATGGGCCTGACTCCGGACAACGTCAAGCAGAGCACGCTCGACAAGTACGGCGACGGCGCCGTCCAGGGCGCCAAGGCCATGGGCGCGCCCGAGGCGATGTGGGCGGGAATCGCCGACCAGGTCAAGGCGGCCGTCTCGTTCAACGACTCGCTCGACTACGCGCTCGGCTTCACCCTGCTCGGGCTCGCCCTGCACGTACTGATCTGGCAGTCCATATCCAGCATGATCGCCGGCCCGCTGGCCGGGCTCTGGGGGCAGCGTCGGGGGCTGCGGATGCCGATGATCGTCGGTGTCGGCACGCTGACCGTCGCCGGCTTCATGTACCTGTTCCTGCACGACTCGTGGCAGCTCATGCTGATCTGCGGTGTGGTCTACGGCATCGGCTTCGGGATGTACTACGCCGCCGCGCCGAACCTGATCATCGAGGCCGTACCGCAGGAGCAGCAGGGCATCTCGTCCAGCATGCTGGTCGTCGCCCAGTCGTTCGGCGCCTCGGTCGGCGTCGCGCTGCTCTCGCCGATCTTCACCAACAACCGCCTACGGATCACCGGTCCGTCGCCGACCGGTCAGGGCATGGCCACCAACGACGCGTGCGACCCGCGTGGCTGCACCTACACCTCGGACGCCTTCACCACCGGCTTTTGGATCCTGATCGCGTGCGGCGTGCTGGCGCTCGTGATCGCGCTGTTGATGAAGCACGGCCGCAAGCCCGCCACGGGCGGCCTGCTGCACTGAGCGGCCGGCCGCAACCAAGCGGATCGGTAACCGTCGAAGCGGTCTGCCGCCCGGTCTGCCGCGCGGCGCGAGCTATCCGACACGGCGTCAGGGCCCGGGTATCCGAGGGGAATACCCGGGCCCTGACGGCACGTCACCGCCCGCCGGCCGGCCGCAGGGGTCCCGCAGGCCGGCGGGGTCACCGACCCGATCGACGTGTGGGTCGGCCGACGCGGCCGAACCGCGGGGCCGCCGACGTGGCAGACCCCGCAACCATCACCACGCCGACCCCGCCGAGCTTCGGCCGCCCTATCCCGCGAGCAGCGTCTCCAGCAGTGCGAGCAGCCGCTCCGCCTGCTGCTCCGGGTCGCCGTCCGCCGGGGTGAGCCGCAGCTCGGGCTTCTCCGGCGCCTCGTACGGGGCCGAGATGCCGGTGAAGTCACCGATCTCGCCGCGCCGGGCCTTGGCGTACAGGCCCTTCGGGTCGCGGCGTTCGCACTCCTCGATCGGGGTGTGCACGAACACCTCCAGGAACGGCAGACCGTCCCGGGCGTGCAGAGCGCGGACCCGGTCCCGGTCGGCGCGGTAAGGGCTGATCACCGGGACGATCGCGATCACGCCCGCGTCGGCGAACAGCCGGGCCACCTCGCCGACCCGGCGGATGTTCTCGGTGCGGTCCTCGGCGCCGAAGCCCAGGTCGCCGTTCAGGCCGAGCCGGACGTTGTCGCCGTCCAGCCGGTACGCGGTGATCCCGCGCTCGACCAGGAGCCGCTCGGCGATCACCGCGACCGTCGACTTGCCCGAGCCCGACAGGCCGGTGAACCAGATCGTCGCCCCCGGCGCCGGACGCTGCTCGCGCGTCACTCCGCCCTCGTGCCAGACCACGTTGCGCTCGCTCACGACTCTCCATCCGATTTGCCATCGAGGATTCGTACCGTACGGGGCGCCGCCCGGCGACCCGGATCCGGCCCGCCGGCCGCACCACGCCGCCGGGCCGACCTGCCCGGCCGACCCGCCGGGCCGGGCGGCAACCCGAGGACAAGTATCTGACGGCTCTTCAGATTTACCTTCACGAAGAGCTAATCTGCGGCGAGGTCGCGCCGGCTCGGCGCCGGCCCGCGAACCCGAATGTGAGGGAGACACCCAGTCATGCCCTGGACACCACCGCAGCGCGCCGCCTGGACCGAGACCCTCGCCGCCGGTGACATCCCGCCGCTCACCGACGACCTCGACCGGCCGTTCGCCGCCGACGCGCTGCTCGGCGAGGCACGGGCCAGGACCGGACTGAGCGACCCGGACGAGGACGACCCGGGCTTTCGCGAGGGATTGGACCGGCTGCTGTACGCACTGGAGCACGAGGCGAACCTCGACCGGGTCGGCCGCTGGTGGGCGCACACCTGGGTGGCCCGACTCCTGGAGGTGCGGCTCCAGGTCGCCCGCTACGTACGAGACGACCCCGGCGTGCTCGACGAGCCGATCCACCGGCCGATCTTCGTCACCGGCGGCCCGCGGACCGGAACCTCGATCCTGCACGCGCTGCTGGCCCGCGATCCGGCGAACCGGGTGCCGACCACCTGGGAGTTCCTGCGACCCGTGCCGCCGCCGGAGCCCGCGACCCGGGACACCGACCCGCGGATCGCACTCGCCGAGCGCGAGATCCGGTTCATCACCGGTGCGGTGCCGGCCATGGACGCGATCCACGAGAAGAGCGGCACGCTGCCCAAGGAGTGCATCAGCGCACACGCGCTCGCGTTCCGGTCCGAGGATTTCACCGGGCAGTTCGCGATCCCGTCCTACGCCGCGTGGCTGGCCGAGTGCGACATGCGGCCCGCGTACGCCTACCACCGGCTCGTTCTGCAAATCCTCCAGCGTCGCACGCCGGGGCGGACCCGGTGGGTACTCAAGTCGCCCGCGCACCTGCTCACCCTGGACGCGCTGGTCGACGTCTACCCGGACGCGCGTCTGGCGGTGACCCACCGCGACCCGCTCACCGTGCTCGCGTCGCTGAGCAGCCTGATCACCACGATCCACCACGCGTACGGCAACGCGTCCGACATCCGCGACGTCGCCCGCACCCAGAGCGACCTGTGGTGTGGCGCCTACGACCGGCTCACCGTGTTTCGCGACGCGGGGCTGATCGCCGAGGCCGACTGGCACGACTCGGCCTATGCCGACTTCATGCGCGATCCGATCGCGGTGGTGCGCGACTTGTACGCCACATTCGGTCTCGACCTCACCGCCGAGGCCGAGGACGCGATGCGTGCGCACCTGGCCGATCGTCCGCAGGGCAGGCACGGTCGGCACAAGTACTCGTTCGAGGACCTCGGACTGGACCGGGAGGACGTACGATCTCGGCTGACGGACTATCAGAAGCGGTTCCTGGTCCCGACGGAAGAGATCTGACGTGCACCCGAGCCTGCGGCACACGAACGACCCGCACCGCAACGACCCCCACCGCCACGACCCCCACCGCCACGACCCGGAGCGCAACGACCCGACCGCGCACGAGGTCGTCAACGGCGCCGCGTGGCGCGCCTATTGCGAGCGCATGGCCGCGCTCGGCGATCGCATCCTCGAGGCCGACTTCCCCGGTGCGACAGACGCCGACCGGGCCGAGGGGATCCGGCACCTGGCCAATCAGGTCGCCTGCTGGCTGACCTACCAACTCGCCGCGACCGATCCGCAGAACCCGGCGTTCTTCACCCACAACGACCTCGCGTACCGCTGGGGCGGGCCGAACGTGGACCAGAACGCGCGCCGCGCGCCGATCGCCGGGGACGGTGTGTACCGGCTCACCGTGACGATGAACGCGTGCGAGAAGTTCGTCCTCCAGGTCAAGCCGGGGGACATGCACTCCGGGCGCACCGACATCGTCGCGGAGACCTCCTCGACCGCGCTGGGCGTCGGGCCCGGCGACACGGTCGAGATCATCCTCAGTGCCGACGAGCAACCCGGGAACTGGGTCCGCCTGACCCCGGACGCCCGGGTCCTGCACGTGCGTGACTACTACTTCGACTGGAAGCCGGAACAACCGGCCATGCTGGCCCTCGAACGCCTGGACACCCAGGGGCAACCGGCCGCGCGGGTCACCCCGGAGCGGGTCGCGGGGATGCTGAACGGCGCCGCGACGTCGGTGGAGAACTCGATCGAGGTGTGGAACGACTGGGTGCGCACCACCGGTGATCGGCAGCCGGTGAACACCTTCAGCACACCGTCCACGGTGGCCGGCGGGGTCAAGGAGGTCGTGTACGGCTTCGCGCGGGTACGGCTGACGGATGATCAGGTGCTGATCGTGGAGACCGACCCGCGCGTCTCCGCTCAGTGGGATCTCCAGCTGTACAGCCCCGGTTGGTTCGAGTCGCTCGACTTCGCCAATCGGCAGACCTCGCTCAATCATGTGCAGGCGGAGGTCGATCCGGACGGTCTGATCCGGGTCGTGATCGGCGCGCTGGATCCCGGTGTGCCGAACTGGCTGGACACCGAGGGCCGGACCGAGGTCTTCGCCACGCACCGTTGGCTCGACCCGCGCGAACAGCCCGCCGTCCGGGCGCGGGTGGCCCTGCGGCACGAGGTAAGGGAGCACCTCGCGGTGAGCACGCGCGCGATCTCCGGCCCGGAGCGGCGCGAGACGATGCGGCGACGCTCCGCGCATGTGGCTTGGCGCTTCCGGGCCTAGCGGCCCGGGACGCTTTGTCGTCAAACGCCGGACGGCTGGTGGAGTCGGCCCGGACGGGTCTCGGCGCTGCGGTCGGTGACGCCCTCGAACGCCGGACGAGCTGATCGCACGAGGGCGTGTTCCGGAACGGCTCAGACCGTGGCGTTTTCCGTGGCCGGCTTCGGGGTTGGGATGACCTCGGTCTTTTTGCGGAGTGTGGAGGCGGCGTCCGCGTCGCGGATGGTCAGGGCGGCGATCGCGCCGAGGACCGCGAGGCCCGCGGCGACCAGGAAGGCCACGTGGTAGGCGTGCAGGTTCGGGCTCGGGGCGCCGCCGGAGTGGGTCGTCATGGTGCCGATTCCGGCCAGCACGCTCGCCAGGAGCGCGACACCGAGGGCCGAGCCGAGTTGGCGCTGCACGTTGAAGATGGTCGAGGCGCGGCCGTTGTCGGCCGGTGCGGTCCGCGCGAACGCGGCCGCCTGCATCGGGATCATCACGTGCGCCATCGAGGCGCCGGTGCAGAACATCAGCACCACGATCAACGCGGGCGCGGTGTTGCCGTCGACCAGGGCGAGCAGCGCCGCGCACGCGCCGATGCCGAGCAGGCCACCCGCCATCAGCCGGCGTGGTCCGACCACCGGGTACAGGCGCGAGACCCACTGGGTGGCGATCACCACACCGAACGCTTCCGGGAAGGTGAGCAGACCCGTTTCCAGGGCCGACTTGCCGAATGCCTGCTGCTGCATCAGCGGGAAGACGTACAGCACGCCCAGGAACGCGGCGGAGTTGACCATCGACACCACGTTGGTGCTGACGAACAGCCGGTCGCGGAGCAGCCGCAGGTGCAGCATCGGCTCCTTGACCCGCAGCTCGACAAAGACCATCGCGATACACAGGATCAGTCCGGCGATTCCGGTGGACACGATGATCGGCGAGCCCCAGCCCTTGGTCGCGCCCTCGCTCAGCGCGTACATCAGCAGCGCGAAGCCGACCCCGGACAGGACGAACCCGGGCAGATCGAAGCGACCCGCCTTGGGGTTCTTGTACTCCTCCAGGAAGACCAGGCCGAATACGAACGCGGCCAGACCCACGGGCAGGTTGATGTAGAAGACCCAGTGCCAGGACGCCTTGTCCACGAGCAGGCCGCCGAGCACCGGACCGAGCGCGGGGGCCAGTGCGGTGGGGACCATCAGGATGCGGGATGCGCGCACCCGCTCCTCGGGCGGGAAGACCCGGAACATCATCGCCATGCCGACCGGCGTCAGCATGCCGCCGCCCGCGCCCTGGAGGATCCGGAAGAGCACCAGCTGGTCGATGCTCTGCGCCAGTCCGCACAGCGCCGACGCGCCGGTGAACAGGGCCAGTGCGATCAGGAAGATCCGCTTGGTGCCGAAGCGGTCGCCGAGCCAGCCGGACGCGGGGATGAACACCGCGAGGCTGACCAGGTAGCCGACCGCGACCGTGGCCAGGCTCGCCTGGGACGCGCCGAGGTCCTTGCCGATCGCGGGGAGCGCGACGTTGATGATGGTGATGTCGAGGATGTTGACGAACATCGCGGCGACGAAGACGGCGCCGACCACGACCTTCTGACTGAGGCGGGACGCGGATATGGGCGGCATACGGCAGAGGGCCTTCGTTTTGGGGGAAGCGGGCGGAGCCTGATGCTGAGTAAAGCTCACTATATCTTTTTGTACAGGTGCAGCCGACAGGTTTATTTTTCCCGGCGCCTGCGCGGCCCCACATACCGAATGCACAACGCCGACGGCCCGGGAGGAAGTCCTCCGGGGCCGTCGGCGTGATGCTCGTTACAACAGGACGGGTCGGTCACATGGTCGGGCCGGCCGGCCCGACGGTTCCCCGCCGGTCGACTTGGCTCAGTGCTCGCCTTCGCCGCGTGCCGGCAGCCCCAGTGCCCTGCATGCCGCGTTGTACTGCGTGACGACCTCGATCCGCACGTCCCGACGTTCGGTGATCGAGCGGCTCCACGGCACCCGTACCGCGATCGGCTCCCCGGCCACGATCGCCGAGTAGTACGCCGCGTCGCCGTCCAGGCCGGTCATGGTGGCCGAGGTGGCCTCCGGCTGCCCGCCGAGACCACGCGAGATCAGCAGGCAGTCCTCGGGGTGGTCGTCGTTCATGTGCTTGCAGACGGCGGTGATCGCGTCCGCCGCGAACGGGTTGACGGTCGCCTCGCTCATGCGGGTCGCCTCCGGCGGTAGGGGTGGGATGGCCGAGATGGTCAGGCGCGCGCGCTGTCGCGGCGCCGACGGGACGCGGCGACCGCGCCCACGCCGACCACCAGCATGCCCGCACCCACGTAGGCGAGCTGCGTGCTCGAAGATCCGGTCTTGGGCAGTTTCGGTTCGCCGGCCTCGGTGGTGGCACCGGTCTGCGGGGTGGCGGCGGCCGGTGCGGCGGCACCGAAGGTCACCGGGATCCACACGTCCTGGTCACGGTTGGCGATGTCGGTGTGGTCGTTGAAGGTCGCCACGAAGCACGCGGTGGCGGCGCAGTCGACCTTCTTCTTGTCCTTGCCCTCGAAGCTCTGCGCGGGCTTGATCTTGACCGAGAAGGTGCCGTCCGGGCCGACCTGCGGGACGTAGCCCGCGTTGCCGTACTGGGTCGGCACGCCACCGGCCGGCTTGGCCACGGTCTGCGCGATGTACACGCCCTTGCCCGGCTTGAAGTTCTTGCCGGTGACGGTGATCTCCTCGCCGCCGGCGGTGAGGCCGGTCGCCTTGGAGAGGGTGATCGTCGGCGCGTCGGCGGCCGACGCGGGGGTGGCGGCGAGCACGCCGAGGCCGGCGATCGCGGTGGCGGCGACGACGGCGGCGGTACGGGATGTGCGCATGTGCGGACTCCGAAGGCTGGGGACGAGCCGGCCGACTCGGTGGCTCGTCGGATGGGAGGTCGACGGGGCGAGGGGGACCGTGGGTCAGGCGCTCGGGCGACGGCGCTTCACGACGACGCCGACGACCACCAGGACCACCACGGCGGCGGCGATCAGCCCGAAGATCAGGCCGCCCTTGCCGTCGTCCTCGTCCTTGGGCGCGGTCTGCGTGGGGTCGGTGCTCGGCGCTGCGGCGGGCGGTGCGGCGGACGTCTTCGGCGCGCCGGCGCCGGGCGCTCCGGCCTGTGGCGCGGCGGTGGCCGGCGGCGGGCTCGCGGGCAGGCTCGGGTCCTCGCCCTGGAAGCCGATCGGCAGATAGACCTCCTGCGTGCGGTCCTTGCCGTTGGCCGAGTTGGAGGTGGCGATGGCGCATCGGGTCTTGAGGCAGTCGACCGCGCCGAACTTGGCGGCGACCTTGACGTCCGCGCTGAACGAGCCGGTCGCGTCCGCCTCGGTGGGACCGGAGAACGAGCCCATGTCGCACGCGCGGCCCGCGCCCTGGGCGGGGTCGCACGGCAGGATGAACAGCCGGACGCCCGGCGCGAAGCCCTTGCCGACCAGCTTGACCACATCGCCCGCCGGGTTGAGTCCGGTGGTCTTCTCCGCGGTGAGGGTGGCCTTGCCAGCTGCCGGGGTACCGGTCGCGTGAGCGGGGCTCGCCGGGCCGCAGAGCGACCAGGCGAGAAGGAGCGTCGCGACGGCGGCGACGGCGCCGAGGCGTCCGGTGCGGGCTGGGCTCACGTTGTTTCCTCTGGGCCGTCCGTACGACTGCGTACGGAATGATGGGAGGTGAGGCTATCCTAAGATCGGGTCGAACCGGCGGGACGGCCGGGGTTGCCCACGAGCGGGCCGCGAGAGAGTGCTCGGCCCGCGCCACGCGGTCGGCTCGGATCGGCCGGCGGCGCCGACTCGGGGGGACCGAGGGTCCGTCGACAACGTGCCGACAAGTTGTCGGTAACTTATTGACGGCGCCGCATGGCGCCACGCAGACTGCGAGGACCAGCGGAAACGGGCGGCGCCCCGAATCGCTGCCGGCGCTGCGCCCTGGGTGAAGTGTCGAATCCGCACGGGCGAAGCCGCCTGATTCATTTACGGTTCACACCGTCCGCACCATCTTGTGCGTGTTCGGTAGATCTTGTCGCACTTAGGGGAAACCTCATGACCACGACCGAGACCGCCGAAACCGCCGGTGCCACCCCGACCTTCGCCGAGTCGCTGCGCAAGCGCTCATGGGCTTTCCACCAGGAAGCCGAGGGCTCGGGCTTCCTGGAAGCGCTGATGAAGGGCGAACTGACCCGGGACGCGTACACCGCGATGGTGGCTCAGCACTACTGGGCCTACGTCGTGCTCGACGACGCCGCGGACACCATGCGCGACGATCCGATCGGCGCCCCGTTCGCCGACGCGCGACTGGACCGCCGGGCCGTGCTCGAAGCCGACATGCTCTTCCTGGCCGGCGAGAACTGGAAGCAGGAGTGGCCCGCGAACGAGGCCACCCGGCGCTACGCCGACCGGATGCGGGAGAAGTGCTACGACTGGGCCGGCGGCTTCGTGGCCCACCACTACACCCGCTACCTCGGCGACATGTCCGGCGGCCAGTTCATCGCCAAGCAGATGCGCAAGCACTACGACCTGCCGGGCACCCGGGGCAGCGACTTCTACGTGTTCGACGGGCTCGGCGACCTGAACGTGTGGAAGGACGCCTACCGCGCGGCGATGAACAACGCGCCATGGGACGCCGAGGAGCAGGAACTGGTGGTCCAAGAGGTGCTGTTCGCGTACGACATCAACAGCGCCGTGCTGCGCGAGCTGGGCGCGGACCTGGAGCGGTTCCGCAAGACCGCCTGATCGACCGCGGAACACCGCGTTCCGCGACCATCGCACGCCCCGGGGGCCCACCGTCCGATGCGCCGTCCGACAATGGATGGCGCATCGGATCGGCGGGAGAGTGATGACGAACTACCTGGTGCGGCGCGTCCTGGGCGTCGCCGTGGTGATGTTTGCCGTCGTGACCGGCCTGTTCCTGCTGCTGCACGCGTCCCCGGTGAGCCCGGTCAACCAGCTCGCGCCGCAGGTCGCGGCCGATCCGGTGGCCCGCGCCGCGGTCGAACACCGGATGGGTCTGGACCGGCCGTTGGTGACCCAATACCTCGACTACGTCGGCGACGCGCTGCGCGGCGACTTCGGCACCTCGCTCTACGACGGCTCCTCGGTCGCCGACCAGATCGGCCGTGCGCTGCCGATCTCGCTCGAACTCGGGCTGCTCGCGTCCGTGTTCGCGGTGATCCCGGCCACCCTGCTCGGTGCGTGGTCGGTGCTGCGCCGCGGCGGCGTGGTCGACCACGGCACGCGCGTGCTGAGCGTGCTGGCGATGTCCCTGCCGGGCTACTGGCTGGCCGTGGTCGCGCTCGTGGTGGTCGGCGACAGCCATCCGGACCTATTGCCGAACGCGGGCGGCTTCGTCACCTTCACCGAGGACCCCGCGACCAACCTCAAGGTGCTCGTGTTGCCCGCGATCGTGCTCGCACTGGCGACGTTCGCGATGCTCACCCGCTCGCTGCGCGGCGGGCTCGCCGACGCGATGGCCTCCGACCATGTGCTGTTCGCGCGCGCGATGGGCGGTTCGCGGCTGCTCACGCTGCGCCGGGTGGCGCTGCGCGGCGCGCTCGTGCCGACGTTGACCGTGGCCGGCGTCCTGATCGGCGGGTTGCTCTCGGGCACCGTGTTGATCGAGAACGTGTTCCAGATACCGGGGATCGGCCAACTGATGGTCACCGCGTTCCAGCGGCAGGACTATCCGCTCGCGCTCGGCGCCTGCGTGGCGACCTCGGCGATCTTCCTGCTGCTGAACCTGGTGGTCGATCTGCTGTACCCGCTCGTGGATCCGCGCACCGCGGCCGGCGTCGGCCGGGACAAGCTCGGACGGGCCGCGTGAGGCCCCGCCCGCGCCTGACGCGCCTGGGCGCGGCCGGTTGGATCGGCCTGGCCTGCGTCGTGCTCTACCTCCTGGTCGCCACCGTCGGTCGGCTGCACGGCGATCCCGTCGCCCTGGTCACCCCGGGCCCCGAGGCACCCTCGTTCGCGCACCCCTTCGGCACCGACCACCTCGGCCGCGACCTGCTGGCCCGGACGGCCGAGGGCGCCTGGACCTCGCTGTGGATCTGCCTGTCCTCGATCGGCTTCGCGGTCGCGGTCGGCATGCCGCTGGGCGTGCTCGCCGGATACCGGCACGGCGGTCGGCTCGACGGTGTGCTGATGCGCTCGGTGGAGATCCTCCAGGCGCTGCCGCAGTTCGTCTTCGTGATGTTCCTGATCGGCCTGATGGGCACGGCGGACATGCACTTGGGTCCGGTCACCGTCGGCAACGGCCCGCGCGTCGCGTTCGCCATCGGGCTGGGCTTCGTGCCCTACTTCGCCCGGGTCGCCCGCGGTGCCACGGTGGTGGAGATGCGCGAGGACTACGTCGCCAACCTGCGCGGTCTTGGCGTGGCCACCCGGGAGATCCTCTTTCGCGAGGTGCTGGTCAACGTCTGGCCGCCGGTGCTCGGGCAGGCGCTGCTGGCGATGGCCATCGCGGTCTTCGCCGAGGGCGGCCTGAGCTTCCTCGGCCTGGGCGTGGCCCCGCCGCAGGCCACCCTGGGCAACCTGATCGCCGACGCCGGCGGGCGGATCATCGGCGGCGACTGGTGGTCCGCGACACTGCCGGGCACGGTCCTGGTGCTCGGCATCCTGGGCTTCAACCTGCTCGGCGACACGGCCGGCGGCGGCCGACCGCGCGCCGTCGGCACCGGCCCCGCCCCGCGGCGCG
>NZ_JBEXCV010000206.1:0-12341 GCF_040605455.1 Embleya sp. NPDC005575
CCCTTCGCCGCTCGCGCGGCGAACGAGCGACAAGCCGGCGCGCTGCGCCGGCTCGAGGGACAGCCGCTGCGCGGCCGTCAAAACCCTGTCCGACGCGCTGCGCCGAACAGCACGAAGGGCAGGCTCGACGCTTCGCGCCGAGCCCAGGACACCCGCTTCGCGGCTGTCCAAGCCGGCAACGGGAAGCGTGTAAACGGCTTGCAGGGTAAGGGGTTTCGGTCGTTCTCCGATGGGCGATGCGTGCCGCTCGGAAGATCTGACGAAGCGTCAAGAGAATCTGACAGACCATCAGAGAAACCTGACTGAGTGTCAGAAGCGTGTTCCGCCCACCCACTCCCCCATCGACTGCCATACTCCATGATGACACACCAACCCGCTCCGACACCATCGGGTAGCTTAGACAACAACCCACCGGACCCGGGGCGAAAAAGGCGAGCCCCACCGACGCCGAACCCACCCCGAACCACCTTCCGAAACCGGGCCCAGGGCCCGCCTGGGACCCTAACGAACCGGACCGCACGAAGGATGCGCACAAGGTGCATACAGGGGCCCTGAACAGCCACAACACCCCTACGGAACGCCACCGTCGGGCCCGCCGGGCGGAGGCCGGGCGAGCCGGGCCTCACCTCGACCACAGCAACACGACAGCCCCCGCACACCGACCCGACCCCCAATCGCACACCCACACCACACCCGACCGACACGACCCTGGTCGCCACACAAATTCGCATAAACAAACCGGGAACCCGACGGAAAACACGTGCAATCAATATCCGAGAACATCGCGCATCGCATCGGTTTATGAACTCGGGAAAGGACACCACATCATGGGAAACACGACGCAAACCAAAACCGGAATCAAACTCCGCCCACACCAGAAAGAAGCCGTCCAAGCCGGCGTCCTCGAACTCGCCGCCCCACCCGAGGACGACGCCGCCCTCGCCGAGCTCCGCGCCGGCACCGGACCCTGGAGCGGACACCGCGCCCAGATCATCGCCGCCACCGGCACCGGAAAAACCGTCATCGCCGCCGCCACAACCGCCCGCCTGGCGCCCCGCGGCCGCGTCCTGGTCCTCGTCCCCACCCTCGACCTCCTCACCCAGACTGTGGCCGCCTGGAGGCGTACGGGCCGCACCGGGCCGATGGTCGCCGTCTGCTCGCTCCGGGGCGATCCGATGCTGGACGCGGCGGGGGTCCGATCCACCACCAGCCCACCCCAGTACGCCCTCTGGACGGGCCGTCAACGGCACGTCACCGTGTTCGGCACCTACGCCTCCCTCCGGGTCCTGCTACGGGCCCAGAAGGGCATCTACGGCATCGCTCCACCGGACCCGTTCTCGCTCGTGATCGTCGACGAAGCACACCGAACCTCCGGAGCAATGGGCAAGGCCTGGGCCGCGATCCACGACAACCGACGCCTGCCCGCGGCGCGGCGGCTGTACCTCACCGCCACACCCCGGATCTGGGAGCCCTCGGCGGGCAGCGCCTACGCCGCGCTCACCGAAGAACCACCCGTCCCCGAACTCGACCCACCCGACGACGAGGACCAGGACGACGTCGACCTGTGGGGCGACGACGACCTCGAGCTCGCCGACGAGCTCGAGGAGGACGAGCACACCCGGGACGCCTACCAGCCACTCCCAGCCGGACTCGCCGCGTCCATGGACGACCACCGCCTGTACGGAAAAGTGGCGTACAACCTCCCCCTCGGAACGGCCGTAACACGGGGCCTGGTAGCACCTTTTCGGATCTTCGTGGTCGAGATCCGCGACGAGGAAGTCCAAGCCGCCGCCGCCGAGAGCGGCAGCAAACTGAACAAGCACACCACCGAGCCCGCGGCCAAGGAGGCCTACCGAGGCAAGCGGCTGGCCGCGTTGCAGACCGCGCTGCTCAAAACCGCGGCCGAGCACGACCTGCGCCGGATCCTGAGTTTTCATTTCCGCACCATCGAGGCCGAAGCCTTCGCGAAAGGCCTGCCCAAGGCCCTGAAGAGGCTGCGCGCGAACGACCTGGACACCTACGCCTGGAGCATGTCCGCGGACTGGCTCTCCGGCGAACACGACCCCGGCCACCGGCGGCACGTCCTGGGCCGTTTCGGCGCCGGCGCCGACAAGAACGGCGTCGCCGTCGACCGATCCTTCGTCTCGAACTGCCGCGTGTTGGGCGAGGGCGTGGACGTGCCCGAAATCGACACCGTCGCGATCCTGGACCCCAAGGGGTCGATCGTGGAGATCGTCCAGGCCGTGGGGCGTGCCGTCCGGCCGACCATGCGCGGGGACAAGATCGCCACGATCGTGGTCCCGATCTTCCTGCAGGCCGGTGAGCACCGTGACGACATGCTCGTCTCGCCGAGTTGGCGACCGCTCCAGCGGGTTCTTCAGGCGTTGCGGGCCCACGACGCGGACATCGTCGACGTCCTCGCCGTACCCCAAGTCAACGGCACACCCCAAGGCGAACGCAGCCCCGACGAGCCGGACCAGGACGACACAACCGGCGAGACCGGAGAGGTGGGCGAGGACGCGGGCGGGGAGGAGCGGGAGGAGTGGCGGCCGATCCTGCGGTTCTCCAGCCGCCGCGACCCCGTCGAGATCGCCCGCTTCGTCGAAATGCGCGTGGTCGACCCGCAGTCGCGGAACTGGCTGCGCGGGCTGCGCGCTGCGGAGCGCCACCGCCGCAACCATCCCGATCTGCGTGTCCCGCTGGACGGCGTCGACGTCGACCACCACGGCGTGAAATTCCCGCTGGGCGGCTGGATTTCCGAACAACGCAGGGAATACTCCGCAGGACGGCTGAACACCAAGCAGATCCAGAAACTGAACGAGTTGGGAATGGTGTGGTCCCTGCTCGACCAGGCCTGGGAGGACGGGCTGGCCATAGCGCGCCAATACGCCCGCGAACACGCCACCCTCGCCGCCCCCGCCGACGCCGTGATCGAGGGATTCCCGATCGGTAAGTGGTTGGAGACCAAACGGACCCAGGACCGCAAGAGCGGCCTCGACCCCCAACGGATCAAGGCGCTCGACGCGCTCGTCGACGGCGAACCATGGAACCCGCCGCACTGGCCCGTGTCCTGGCAACGACGCCTCACCTACGTCGTCGAGTTCCTGAAAGCACGCGGCACCGGGGCCCGATTGGACGACGTCGCCCTGGACGTCGTCCACCGCGGCGAGGCCATCGGACGTTGGGTCGCCCGGCAACGGGCCGGCTGGGACACGCTGGGCCAGGAGCAGCGCGAGCGCCTGATCGAGCTCGGGCTCACCCCACCCGGGACAGCCGAACCGGCGGACACGGCGCAGCGGGCGGGAGAAGTGGTCGAGCCCGACGGGCCCAGGCCCAGACGGACGCGGGAGCAGGCGTTCGAGATCGCGTTGAGCGCGGCGGCGGCCTATCGGGAGCGGGTCGGACATTTGGAGGTCCCGCGTGGGCACGTCGAGACCGTCACCGCGTTCGACGGACGGCGCGAGGACGTGAGGTTGGGAGTGTGGATCACCACCACCAGAAGCCGACGACCAAAACTCCCGGCGCAGCGGATCGCGGCGTTGGACGCACTCGGCATCCGATGGACATGAGAGGGACAGGTGGGACGGGTCGGGTCGGTGGCGGGCCTTCGGCCGGTTCCGACCATGGCGTAAACCGGTCCGGCGTTGTCTCATATTGCGGATGACCTTGTGGTCTAGACCACAAATTTCACTCGTATGAGTGAATGAAGTCGGCGCGGGGATCGGCAGGGCGTCTGGCGTCCACCGTGCTCGCGGAATAGTTCACAAGCGCACGTGAGCGGCAGTGCGGAGCCATGTCCAACTGGGCTGGCCGCCCGGGTGGCGGCAGTGTCATCGGGGTGTGGCTGGGCTTGCCTGGGCGTGACTGGGCCTGTCAAGGGGTGTTCTTTACAACCGCTCATCGTGCATCATGGCTTCGCGAACCGCCGGGGGGATTCGGCGGCTTCATGGACATGCAAGAAGAGACCCCACCCGGATCGACGGCCAATCGAAGTACCGGGCGGAGCCTCTTGAACTATGTCGATTGGACGGGCCTGGCCTCTATTGGCTGGGCCCGTGTCCGGTTACGACCCCGTATACCGCGATTCCTGTCGTTACGACAGTCGCCAGTACCGGGACCCACCTTCGCACGTAGCCGGCCAGTCGGACCCGTGTCCACCGACGCGGTGGCCCCGAAGAGCCATCGCTTTCCTGCCCCATCGTTCCTCCATGGGTGTCGGAGGCCCGTAGGTCACGGGCCCCACAGCTGCGGAGGCCCGTTTCAGGGTGCGGCGTCCTTGGATCGCGGCGAGAGGATTTGTGATCGCTCGCGCGATTTACGAGAAGCCACTCACGTGAATAACTCGACGGTTGTTCGTCATCGACACGTGATGTAGAGGACACCGTAAAGAGCGATCCGGCCTCCTTGCAACACGGGGACAGTCGTTTTGCCGGGGGTTCTCCGTTTCGGCAGGTCAACGTCATGATCACGCTATGTGGACAATGGCGACCCGAACGTGAAGAGTTTTGCGATGAATTGAGGCTTTAAGTCACTTAAATCGCTTTTTCTTCAACGTCAAGTCCAGCTTTTAGCCATATACCGGTGAATATCAACGCTATTGACTCTATAACAGCATGTAACGGACCCATGGGTTTCGGCGTCCGGGAGCGTCGCGGTTCGCTCGGGCCACGAGGGCCGACCACGTCACGCGGTGTCCAACGCGGAGGCCACGGGATCGTCACGGCCATCGCGTCCCGGAAGGCGTCACCACTGTGGAACCCGGACGGTCGCGTGCGGGGCCGTTCGAGCGAACGGGCCCCGCACGCGCGCGGTCGGTGCCATGCTGAACGACTCGCCACCACCCTCATCGGGCCGTGACCTCCGGGCCGGAACTCCCGCACGGATGACGCGAAACCATCGCCGGCGCCGTCCCATGAGATCGAGTGCCCGGTTCGGCCGGGCGCGTGGTGTTCCCGACCGGAGGGAATCCGCGTGGTGCAGATGTGAAGTCGGCCGGCCGGGTCGCTTATTCGAGCGGGGGCGTTCGTCTCGTTCGGGTGAAGTGCCTGCGCCCTCGGTGCAACTGTGGGCGCGGGTGCTCTTCGCGGGGTCCACACGTTCGCCTCGTGGCGTGTTGTGCGGACTGTGCCCCGACGGAGGACGACGGGGAACGGCCCCGACCGCGGCAACGCGCGGCCGGAGCCATTCTCGTTCGTCGCGCGGGCACTTCGGTGGAGGGGACGTGGTGCCCGTGGACGGGTCGGGGTGTTTCTCCCCGGCGGATCCGAGCGGCGTTCTCGAGATCTCCCGGTCAGTCCATCGTCGCGATCAGCCGCGGGTCCGGATCCGGGCGCAGGAGTCACGGGAACCAGGTCGTCGAGACCGACGTGGTGACCGCGGGCGTGGAGTCCTTCGAGTCGTTCCAGGACGAACGCGTTCAGGTTGGTGTTGAGGGTGCGGTTGATCGGCTCAATCGCAAGGTCCGGCGGCTGTTGTGCAACCAGTTCGAAGCGGCGGTACATCGCGCGGTGTTCTTCATCGGATCGAGCCGAGGCCTCCTCGGTCACGACGGCCCCGGCAGGTGACGCCTTCGTCGTTGGTAGATCTGCGGATCACCCACACGGGGACCTCCCCAGATCAACGGACGGGGAACGGTACTCCTCGGCTTGGAGAGGAGAAGAGGATCCTTCTATCGGTCGCCACCCCACCGGCAGCGAGGAAGTCCCCGCCTGGAGGCAGAGGTCGCGGCGAGGCCGGCCCGGACGTGCCGGCCTGTGCATGGACGTGCCCGCGCCTGGGCACTGGGATCGGCACGTCCGGGTCGCGGTGGTGTCTTCGCGTGGCCACCACTCAACACGCGAGTGGGTGACCCGCCGCGACTCGGATGATTGGCGTACGCCAAACGATCGCCGGTGAGTCACGTCTGACCGGGCACGCCGCCACGCCCGGCCCCGCCGCAACAGCGGCAAGCCGGCGAGACGAGCGGGGACCGACGAGTGACCGAGCCCTCGACGGAAATCGAGGCGCGGGCGATGAACCGGTCGGTGGGAAGGGCAAGGCAGAGCAGCGGGAGCTGTGCGAAGGAGACCGACACAGGCGGGACCCGATCCGGCCGGGACGAGTACACACCGCCGGGCGGGCCCCTGGGCCGAGCGTGGATGGATCGGTGTTCTGTGCGCGCGGGCGGCCATCGTTTGACCAGCACACCCACAAGATCACGAGAATTTGCACCACCCTGGGCTGACGGGAGAGACGGCGGGCACGAAGTGTGCCTTTGTCGACCGATCCTTTTCGGACGCTTATTGGCTTGTTCCGGGTCGCCGTCGGTGAAGTTTGCGCCATTTCGAATGGATCGCCCGAAGGTACTTTGGCTTCGGAATTCTGGATTCCGCATCATTTGGCTCGACGTTAATCTCGAAGTGACTATGATCTCGACGTCCGGTTGGTTGCTCCTATCTACACAACCGGATTCATGTATTCCGGTATTCGGCACTCGAGTTTTCGTGTGCCGTTCCGGGGTTTCCCGTATCAATCGTTCGATGTATCTCGAAGAGAAATGGACACGTGTATGAAGCGTAGGGCGAAGTTCGCGACGCTTGGAATCGGCGTGGGCGCAGCGATCGGGGTTGTCGGTTTCGTGGTGCCGGCGAGTGCGGCCCCGAATGGCTCGGGATCCGTGGCGCCGGCGCAGGTGCAGCAGGCGGTTCCGGCGGGTCCCGCGAGCCCGGTGTGGATCAAGAGCGTGCTGAATTCCGCGTCGAAGTATGCGAAGGCGTATCAGTCGCAGTCGTTTCTGCAGAATGCCTGCCCGTCCGGGATGAAGGGAGGCGTGGCGGAGGCCACTCCCGGGTTCGACGGCGCCAGGTTCGACTAGGTCGACGGGATACCGCAGATGACCTCGATTTCTACTCGGGGCTGGAGGGCCGGTCGGAGCGTGTTCCGACCGGCCCTCCGGTGGACCCGTCTGGTTTCTCTGACCTCGCTTCTCGTCGGTGTCGGATATGCCGCCATGGTCCTGTGCCTGGTTGCTCCTCCGTCGCCCGCGCAGGAAAAGATGGCCTCCGCTGCCTACAAAATAGCTGATCCCTATTTCGTGCAGAGTTGGCAACTCTTCGCTCCGAATCCACCGGATGCGAACACGTACGGTTGGTATCAGATCGCCTATGTCGATGCTTCCGGACGCCGCCAAGAGACCGATCCGCGGTCGCTCAACGACCTGTTTGTCGGGCAGTCCCAAAGCCAATGGGTCTTTCCCGACCGTGTAGGGCGAATAGTGACGTCACTCGACGAGGAACTCGTCAATCTTCAACACGAACAGATTCGAATCGACACACTCAGGCGCGGCCCGGCAGCCACCGGGGACGGCTCGGATCCGGCCATCGGCCCATCGGTGAGCGCGAGTTCCGTCGCGGGCGCGCAGCCACGTGTTCCCGATACGGAAGCCGTCAAAGATCCACGGGCGCTGGACGGGTTGCAGAAAGCCCTCGACGCGGCCGTCGCTCGAGCTGCCGTCGCGGTCCGCCGAGTGGCATCGCCGTTGGCCGACGAACTGCATCTCCCAGGCCGCGTTGTCGAGGTCCGGATCTTCGTCACCACCGTCTCGATCACTCGGTTCTCCGACCGCTACCGCGACCACCCGCCGAGTCCGAAGATCGCCCGCGTCGGGGACAGCCACTGGTTGGCCTATCTCCCGAAGGGAGGGCGGTAGTGATATCTCCAAGGTCACTCACCTCGCGCCTTGACCGCCTCGGCACCCGCCCTCAGCGACTCATCGGCCTGGCGGTGGCCCGGATCGGACTCGGCGCCACGTTCGTCCTGATCTACCTGTCGAACCTGCAATATCGCAACCTGCTGTGGGGACCTCACGGAGCCGCAGACTTCGACCAATTCCGCGACTCGATGAACAGCCCGCGCCGATACTCGCTGTACATGATCAGCGAGAGCACGCCGTGGTTCAACGCAGTCTTCTTCACCGGTCTGATCGTGGCCGTACTGTGGACCGTCTACGGGACCAGGCCGCTGACCCTGCTGCACGCGATCTTCGTATGGTCGCTGTACGAGCGCAACGAATCGCTCCTGGACGGCGGTGACAACCTCAACAGGATCCTGGTGATCCTGCTGATATTCACCACGACAAACGCGTACTTCAGTCCCGGCGCCAAGAAAGTCCGCGCCCGTCTGGCGTCCCGCGAACCACGCCCTCGGGCGGCAACGAGCATGCACAACGTCGCGGCCACCCTCGTGGTCTTCCAAACCGTCGTCGTCTACGCCGTCGCCGGATTGTGGAAGGTCGTCGGTTCGCGGTGGCGCGAAGGCAACGCGCTCTACTACATCACCCGGGTCGACGAGTTCAGCACCAACTCCGTCATGCCCTGGCTGATGAAAGATCCCTTCCTCCTCACAGGAGCCACCTACCTCACAATCGCCGTTCAACTCGCGATCGTTCCCGCAGCCCTCACCCGCCGACGCCGGTTTCGCGAAGGCGTGCTCCTGCTCATCGTCGGCATGCATCTCGGGATCATGTACGGGATGGGCCTGGTCTCCTTCGGCCTGTTCATGATGGCCGGCGACACCACCATCCTCAACGACGACGACTACCGAGCGGCCCGCCGAAACCTCCGGGCCACAGTCGGCCGGATCCGGCACCGCCACAGCCGCCTCGACCAATCCCGGCCGCACGGCAGTCCCGCCCCGAAACCCCGTGCCCTGGAGGACATTCGAACATGACCGGAATCAATACTCCGAGGGAGTTCACGTCATGCCGGCGCCCCGTCCGAGATGGGCTCCGTGAACGGCCCGCGCCCACCCGACGCACGTACCCAGGTGCCGTGTCATGACCGCCGACACACCAGGGGCGACCCCTCATGCCGTTTTGCTCTACGACGGAGACTGCGGATTCTGCCATTGGTCGGTCACCCGTCTTCGCCGCCTCGTCCCCCTCACCGTGACGATCACGCCCTGGCAGGCGACCGACCTCGGAGCGTACGGCCTGACAACCGACCAGGTCAGTCACGCCGTCCACTGGCTCCCGCACCGCGGACCCGTCCGCCGCGGACACGAGGCATTCGCGGCCTGGCTCCGTACCGCGCCGCCGCCCTGGAGCCTGATGGGGCGCATCATCACGACGCCACCCATCGCCTACCTCGCCCGCCGGGTCTACCGCCTCGTGGCCGACCACCGTGCCCAACTGCCCGGCCCTTGGCGCGCCGGAGCCACCTGTCGCGTTCCGACCCAAGGCTCTTCGACTCGAAACTCGGACCACTAGCGACGGACCATCACCGATTCTCGGCCACTCTGCCGTGCCGAACCGTTGTCGCGCGCGACAGCCGACAACCGAACAGGCTGTGTCCGAAGCCGCACAAGCTGTGTAATGAGTGGGACGAAACCATCCAAGGAGTCAGACCATGATCGACGTTCTGTTTGACATGTTGGGCAGCCTCTTTCGGATCCTGACACTTCGTGGACGCAAGTAGAAACCGCACCCTCTCCACTGCTGCGAGTGACGTTCGACCCCCCACCGAACAGGTGTCGCCGACCTCCGACACCGCCCCCCACCCGAGGGCGGCGTCGGGGGCGGCGGGCTGCCTCCGGGTGATCGACCTGGTCGGTAGTTCGGCCCACAGCGCCACCAAAGGACACCGCCGCGGCCTTCGGCGGGATCAATGTCCCGAGTACTCCCCGGTGCGGAGCTTCGGCATCACCGCGCCGACCTCCCCGACCGAGACCGATCCGTCCCGTGTGGAGCTCGAGATGAACTTCCAGCTGTACGGGCCGATCGCCGCCACGCACGTCGTGTCACCCGCCATGCGCCAGTCCGGCGCGGGCGCCCTGCTCTACACCACCGGCGCGGGCTCGATCTGGCCCGACCCGCGGGTCGCCAACGTCAACACCGCAGCGCTGCGACTGGGCAATGAACGTGCACAAGGAACTCGCCGACACCGGCATCCGGGCCGCCCACGTCGGCATCGACGCATCCATCTGCGTCTCCGCCATCCCCGGCGTGGAGGCGGGTGCCGGCGCCCGGGACGCTGTACCGGGCCGTCGACGTCGGCCGGTGGATCGCCCGACAACACGAGCGGTGGAGCGAGCCGGCGCCGGCCCAGCGGGCGGAACTGCCCCGGCTGGGCGTGCCCGCGCCGGCGGCGCCGTCCCGGCCTGCGCGGGCGGGGGTCGGGCGTAGCAGGGATGAGACGTTCGCGCTCAACCTGTCCGCTGCCGCCGCGTTCCGGGCTCGGGAGGGTGATCTGGAGGTGCCGCGCGGGCACGTCGAAACGGTGACCGCGCCCGATGGGACGGCCGAGGCCGTGAAGCTCGGGGTGTGGATCACCAACGTGCGTACTCGCCGGGCGAAACTCGCGAGCGAGCGTGTGGACACGTTGGACGCGCTGGGGATGCGGTGGGCGTGAGATTCGATGTGGGATTCGTGTCGGATCGGTGTGACGGTTTGTTCCCGTTGTTCCCGGGTCCGTTCGCGGCCGGGTCCGGGCGGACATCGTCGGGCGGCGGACGGGGGCGGTAACGAGGGGGTGTGGTTTCGGCTGGTGGTTGGGGCCCGGTGTTCCTGCGCGGAGCCGTCACGGGAGAGCGGGGCGGTCGTTGAGTCCGTCGTGGTGGTCCGGCGTCTCCCCGTCGCCGGAGTTCCGCCGTGCCGGTCGGCCCATCCCCCGAGGTCGTCCGGGGTTCGATCTTGGGCAGCGCCGGTGGGCACGACATCGGCGCCGCCCGAGATCGGCGGGACGCCCCGGCCAGGGCGGTGCCCGGCGGGGTGGATGCGGTGGGCGGGATCAGAGGCGGGGTTCGCACTGTCTGCCGCTCAGCGCCTCCTCGACCAGGCTCACCGCGTGTTCGTCCCGTTCGGGGAACTGCGAACGCCGAGGGTCGGGTTGCCGGCAGGGTGGGCGGTGTCTTTCGTGGGGTCCACACATTCGCCTCGCGGCGAGCTGGTGCGGGCTGTGCCCCACGACGGATGACGTGGAGCAGCCCCGAACCGCCCGTGCGGTCCGGGGCTGTTCCCGTTCGTCACGCGGACCCCCGGCGGAGGGGAAGGCCGGTTGCCCGTGGACGGGTCAGGCCGGCTCGCCGCGCCGGATCCGGTCCGCGATGGCTTCCACCTGTCGATCGAACAACAGGTCCATGGTCGCCAGGAGTTGCGGGTCGATGTCCCGGCGCAGCAGGCCGGGGACGAGGTCGTTCAGGCCGATGTGCCGGCCGGGGGTGTGGAGTCCTTCGAGGCGTTCGAGGACGAACGCGTTCATGTTGGTGTTCAGGGTGCGGTTGACGGGTTCGAGTGCGGGGTCCGGTGGGGTTCGAGGCGGCGTTACATCGCGCGGTGTTCCTCGTCGGGCCGGGCCGCGGCCTCCTCGGTCATCACGGCCCTGCAGGTGACGCATTCGTCGTTGGTGAATTCACGGATGACCCACACGTGACCTCCCAAGATCGGGACCGGGAACGGTACTCCGCCGATCCGACCGGGGGAAGAGGATCTTCTTCCGGGCCGGGCGGTGGTGTGCCGGTGTGCCGTCCCTCGAGGGCCCGGGGCCGAGATGTGATGCCACGCTCGCGGCCGGGAGCCGTGCCGGGGCGAACGTCATGCGGTGCGGAGGCGGTCGGCGGTGGATCGGTTCAGGAGTGCGGCGGCGGCGGGAACGCGGGCGTGGGGGCGGAGTCGGGTGCGCATGAGGGTGATCGCGGCGTCGGCCCGTCCGCAGCGCAGGTGGGCGTGGTCGTCGAGGAAGGTGGTCCAGGCCGCGCACGCCTCGTCCAGGCGGCCGAGGTCGAGGAGTGTTTCGGCGAGGATGCCGGAGGAGATCGCGCGGTGGCGTCGTTCGTGGTCGGGGCGGGCGCGGTTGCTGCGGGCCATGGCCGCGGCTGCGGTCTTCAGGTCACCCGGCGGTCCAGGGCGCGCATCGCGTGCAGGGTCGGGCGCAGTCGGTCGATCCGGCGGCGCAGCACAGCGGGTTCGGCGCCGGTGGTCACGATCCACAGCGGTGGGCATGCGTGGCCGGGGTATTGCTCGCGCCATGCGGCGTGGGTGGAGCCGTTGAGGTGGCGGGGTCCTTCGTGGGTGCGGTGTTCGGCCCAGCGGGTCCAGGTGTCGATCTTGGTGGCGAGGCGGTGCAGGGGCATGGTGACGCGGTCGAGTTCGATCAGGCGCACCCCGGAGTCCGCTCCTTGAGGGTCGGGGGTGTCGAGGCGGGCGACGGCGTCGGCCGTGAGCCGGCGGCGCTCGAGGCGGTGTTCGACTTCGACGTCCCAGCCGGTGATCGGCCCGGCCCCGTGGCGTACGCACGCGGCGGCGGTGGCGGTCACGGCGAGGGCGCGACCGGCCAGGCCGCCGCGCAGGGCGGCCTCGCCGGTGGCGG
>NZ_JBEXCV010000207.1:0-12317 GCF_040605455.1 Embleya sp. NPDC005575
GCGCGGCGCGGTCCGGGTCGACCGCCCGGCCGGCGCGGCAACGCCTCGGCGACGCGCGAGGGCATCCTGGAGGCGGCGCGCGCCGAGTTCGCCGCGCGTGGCTACGCCGGTGCCTCGGTGCGCGCGATCGCCCGGGGTGCGGGGGTGGATCCGGCGCTGGTGCACCACTACTTCGGCTCCAAGGACCGGGTGTTCATCGCGGCGATGGACCTGCCGCTGGAACCCGAGGCGCTCGTCGGCCGGGTGTTCGCGGGGGGCGTCGAGCAGGCGGGCGAGCGGCTGGCCGAGGCGTTCGTGACGCTGTGGGAGCACCCGGACACCGGTCCTCGGCTGCTGGCCATCTTGCGCACCGCGGTCTCCGACGGCGGCAACCCGGCGTTTCGCGAGTTCGTCGGGGCCGAACTGATCGCGCGCCTGGCCGAGGGGATCGGTGGCGACGACGGGGCGCTGCGGGCGAACCTGTGCGTGAGCCAACTCCTGGGAGTCGCGCTCACCCGCTACGTGCTGCGGCTGGAGCCGATCGCCTCGACGCCGGCGGCACGGATCGCCGAACGGCTCGCGCCGATCCTGCAGCGCCATCTGACCGGCTGATCGCGATTCGGCCCGGGTGGACCGGATCCGACCGGGCTCGCGCCGGGTCGCATGGTGGACGTCCGCGCCGCCGGTCGCGGTCGCGGACGTAAGCTCGAAAGCACCCCGGATCCACCGGTGAATTGCTGAGAGGGTGTGTGCAGTGCCGCAACTCAGGTCTCGGACGGTCACCCACGGTCGCGAAATGGCGGGCGCACGCGCGCTCCTCATGGCCGCAGGCGTCAAGCGTGAGGACTTCGGCAAGCCGATCATCGCGGTTGCCAACAGCTTCACCGAGTTCGTACCGGGGCACACTCACCTCCAGCCGGTCGGCCGGATCGTGTCCGAGGCGATTTCCGCGGCGGGCGGCATCCCGCGCGAGTTCAACACGATCGCCGTCGACGACGGCATCGCGATGGGCCACTCGGGCATGCTCTACTCGCTGCCCTCGCGCGAGCTGATCGCCGACGCCGTGGAGTACATGGTCAACGCGCACCAGGCCGACGCCATGGTGTGCGTGTCGAACTGCGACAAGATCACCCCCGGCATGCTGATGGCCGCGCTGCGGCTGAACATCCCGGCCGTGTTCGTCTCCGGCGGTCCGATGGAGGCCGGTACCGCGGTCATGGTCGACGGCCGGGTGCGCCCGCACCTGGACCTGATCACCGCGATCTCCGACTCCGCGTCCGACCAGGTCTCCGACGAGGACCTGGAGCGGATCGAGAACGCCGCGTGCCCCACGTGCGGTTCGTGTGCCGGCATGTTCACCGCCAACTCGATGAACTTCCTGGTCGAGGCGATGGGCCTGGCGCTGCCGGGCAACGGCTCGGTGCTCGCGACGCACACCGCGCGCAAGGCGTTGTACGAGGACGCGGGCCGCACGGCGGTGGAGATCACCAAGCGCTACTACGAGCAGGACGACGAGAGCGTGCTGCCGCGCAACGTGGCGACCCGGCAGGCGTTCGAGAACGCGATGGCGATGGACATCGCCATGGGCGGCTCGACCAACACGATCCTGCACCTGCTCGCGGCCGCGCAGGAGGCCGAGATGGACTTCACGATGGCCGACATCGACGCGCTCTCGCGGCGCGTGCCGTGTCTGGCCAAGGTGGCGCCGAACAACGCGCCGTACCACGTGGAGGACGTACACCGCGCGGGCGGCGTGCCCGCGCTGCTCGGCGAGTTGTACCGCGCCGGGCTGCTGCACGAGGACGTGCGTTCGGTGCACACCGATTCGCTCGCCGAGTGGCTCAAGACGTGGGACGTGCGCGGCGGTTCGCCTTCCGCCGAGGCGGTCGAGCTGTTCCACGCGGCGCCCGGCTGCGTGCGCTCGGCCACCGCGTTCAGCCAGTCCGAGCGCTGGGACTCGCTCGACCTGGACGTGGCCGCGGGCTGCATCCGCGACGTCGAGCACGCGTACAGCAAGGACGGCGGCCTGGGCATCCTGTACGGCAACCTCGCCGAGGCGGGCTGCGTGGTCAAGACCGCGGGCGTGGACGAGTCGATCTGGACCTTCTCCGGCCCGGCTGTGGTGGTCGAGTCGCAGGAGGCGGCCGTCGACGCGATCCTGACCAAGCGGGTCAAGGAGGGCGACGTCGTGGTCGTGCGCTACGAGGGCCCCAAGGGCGGTCCGGGCATGCAGGAGATGCTCTACCCGACGTCCTTCCTCAAGGGTCGCGGGCTCGGCGCGAAGTGTGCGCTGATCACCGACGGGCGCTTCTCCGGCGGCACCTCGGGCCTGTCCATCGGGCACGTCTCGCCGGAGGCGGCGGCAGGCGGCACGATCGCGCTGGTCCAGGACGGCGACATCATCTCCATCGACATCCCGAACCGGCGGATCGAGCTGGAGGTCTCCTTCGAGGAGCTGGCCGAGCGTCGCGAACGGCTGCTGCACGACCTGGGCAAGTACCGCCCGGTCGACCGCGACCGGGTGGTCAGCACCGCGTTGAAGGCGTACGCGGCGATGGCCACCAGCGCGGACAGGGGCGCGGTGCGCGACGTGTCGATGTTCGACTGAGCCATGTCCGACTGATCCACGGCGATTGCCACAAGGGCGTCCCGGCTGCGGCCGGGGCGCTCTTTGTCGTGCGCGCGGGTCCCTTGTCATGCGCCCGGGCCCGTCGCGCGCCTGGGCCCCGACACCCGCGCGGGTCCTTGACGAGGGGCGGTCGGCGAGCGCATATTCAACACATGATGAATTATGTCGGGGACGACGCGATCCGGGCCGAGGGGCTGCGGGTCGTGCGTGGCGGGCGCGTGGTGCTCGACGATGTCTCGTTCGTGGTGCCGCGCGGGAGTGTCACGGGGCTGCTCGGGCCGAGCGGTTGCGGCAAGAGCACACTGATGCGCGCGATCGTCGGTGTGCAGGCGCACGTGAGCGGGCGGCTGGACGTGTTGGGCCGGCCCGCCGGTCACGCCGGGCTGCGCAGCGCGATCGGCTATGTGACCCAGGCACCGTCGGTCTACGCGGACCTGACCGTGCGGGAGAACCTGCGCTACTTCGGCTCGATCCTGGGCGCCGGCACGGCCGAGGTGGACCGGGTGCTCGGCGAGGTGGACCTGACCGACCGCCGGGACGCGACCGTGGCCCGGTTGTCCGGCGGGCAGCGGGCCCGGGTCTCGCTGGCCGCCGCGCTGCTGGGCGCGCCGGAGCTGTTGGTCCTGGACGAGCCCACGGTCGGCCTCGACCCGGTGCTGCGGCGCGATCTGTGGGGCCTGTTCCACCGGCTCGCCGCCGGCGGCGTCACGCTGCTGGTGTCCAGCCATGTGATGGACGAGGCCGAGCGCTGCGACCGGCTGTTGCTGCTGCGCGACGGCGTGCTGCTCGCCGACGACACCTTGGCCGCGCTGCTGGCGCGCACCGGGACGCAGGACGCGGAGTCGGCCTTTCTTACGCTGGTCGACGCCGCGGCCGGGCCCGGCCCGACCTCTGCCGCCCCCTCGCCTTCGGCTTCGGATTCGGTTCCCGGGAGTGCGTCATGACCGGCACCGCCACCACCGCCACCGCGCGCCGTGTGCTCGCCCAGTTGCGGCACGACCCGCGCACCATCGCGCTCATGCTGCTCGTACCGTGCGTGCTGCTCACGCTGCTGTACTGGCTCTACGACGGCCGGCCGCAGCAGTTCGACCACATCGGCGGGCCGCTGCTGGGGATCTTCCCGTTCGTGGTGATGTTCCTGGTCACCTCGGTGGCCACGCTGCGCGAGCGGTCCACCGGCACGTTGGAGCGGCTGCTCACCATGCCGATCGGCAAGCTGCAACTGATCGGCGGCTACGCGCTCGCCTTCGGTCTGGTCGCGGTGGTCCAGGCGGCCGTGGCCACCGGGCTCGCGATCGGCCTGCTCGGTCTGGACGTGGCCGGGCCGACCTGGCTGATCCTGTGCGTCGCGGTGCTGGACGCGCTGCTCGGACTCGCCCTCGGGCTGCTGGTGAGCGCGTTCGCCAACACCGAGTTCCAGGCCGTGCAGTTCCTGCCCGCGGTGATCCTGCCGCAGTTCCTGCTGTGCGGGCTGTTCGTGCCGCGAGACCAGATGCAGCCGGTGCTCGAAGCCGTCTCCGATGTGCTCCCGCTGTCCTACGCGGTGGATGCGATGCTCCGGCTGACCACCGAGAGCGAGGTCTCCGGCCTGCTGCTTCGCGATGTCGCGGTGATCGCGGGATGCGTGCTCGCGGCCCTCGCGCTCGGTGCGCTGACCCTGCGCCGGCGCACCCCATAGGACACGTGTACGTACCGTACGGTGGCCACTGGAGGCACGCGGCGTGCCTCCAGTGGACCAACGAACGCGAGAAAGTGTGGGGCCATGGCTCAGCGGGTCGCCGTCGTCGGCACCGGGAAAATCGGTGAAGCGCTGTTGTCCGGAATGATCCGGGCGGGCAAGAGCCCGGGCGACCTCCTGGTCACCACGCGCCGGGCGGAGCGGGCCGAGGATCTGCGCCGCCGCTACGGCGTGGAGGCGGTCACCAACGCCGAGGCCGCCAAGGCCGCGGACATCCTGATCCTGACCGTCAAGCCGCAGGACATGGCCGCGCTGATGGACGAGTTGGCCCCGCACGTGCCCGCCGACCGGCTGATCGTCAGCGGCGCGGCGGGCATCACCACCTCCTTCCTGGAGGCCCGCCTGGCCGCCGGCACCCCCGTGGTGCGGGTCATGTCGAACACGCCCGTGCTGGTGGACGAGGGGATGAGCGCGATCTCCGGCGGCGCGCACGCCACCGAGGAACACCTGGCGCGGGTCGAGGAGATCTTCGGCTCGGTCGGCAAGACCATCCGCGTCCCGGAGAAGCAGCAGGACGCGGTCACCGCGCTGTCCGGCTCCGGCCCGGCCTACTTCTACTTCCTGGTCGAGGCGATGACCGACGCCGGCATCCTGCTCGGGCTGCCGCGGGCCGCCGCGCACGACCTGATCGTGCAGGCCGCGGTCGGCGCGTCGGTGATGCTGCGCGACTCGGGCGAGCACCCCACGCTGCTGCGTGAGGCGGTGACCTCCCCGGCCGGCACCACGATCGCGGCGATCCGCGAGCTGGAGAACCATGGCGTGCGCGCCGCGCTGCTGGCCGCGCTGGAGGCCGCGAGCAACCGGTCGCAGGAGATTGCCGAGGGCCTCAAGTGAAGCCCGACCTGGTGATCTTCGACAACGACGGTGTGCTGGTGGACAGCGAGCCGATCGCCAATCGGGCGCTCGCCGGCCTGCTCACCGAGCTGGGCGTGCCCACCGGCTACGAGGACTCGCTGCGCGACTACCTCGGCGGCACCATGGCCCGCGTGCACACCATCGTCCGCGAGCGGGACGGTGTCACGCTGCCCGAGGACTTCGATCACGTCTACCACGAGCGGGTGTTCGCCGGGTTCCGGGCCGAACTGGAGGCCGTGGCCGGGGTCGCCGACGTGCTTGCCGCACTCGACCTCGCGGGTGTCCCGTACTGCCTGGCCTCGTCCGGCACGCACGAGCGGATCCGGCTCGCGCTGACCCGGACCGAACTGATCGGGCACTTTCCGGACGCGGTCCGGTTCAGCAGCCAGGACGTCGCACAGGGCAAACCCGCGCCCGATCTGTTCCTGCACGCGGCGGCCGCGATGGGCGTCGATCCGGCGCGTTGCGTGGTGGTCGAGGACAGTCCGCTGGGTGTCCAGGCGGCACGGGCGGCGGGGATGACCGTCCACGGCTATGCCGCGATGACCCCGCCGGAGCGGCTGGCGGACGCCGATTCGTTGTTCAAGGACATGGCCGACCTGCCGGAGCTACTGGGAATTCGACCGTCGCCGGGCGGTTTGTCCGCTCAGGGAATCTGACGATTCATCAAAAGATCTTCCCGGCCTCTGTCCGTCGAAGTGACCCGTCGGTAGCGTGCACGCCCATGCAGGTGACCGAGTCGGCGGCCGGGCCGTCCAAGGACGAGATGTTGCGCCGCGCGCGGTTCAGCCTGCTCGCGTGCTTCCTGATCCAGGGCGTGTCCTTCGCCCTCCTGGTGACCCGGATCCCGGCGATCCAGCGCCGCTACGACATGGGCGACGGCACGCTGACCGCGGTCCTGTCGGTGGTGCCGATCGTCGCGGGCGTGGGCAGCGTGATCGCCGGCGCGCTGGCCAAGCGCTTCGGCAGCCGACTGGTGCTCCGGGTGTCCCAGCCGATCGTGTGCGCGGTCCTGATCGGGGTCGGCGCGGGCGATCGGCTGTGGCAACTGGCGATCGTGCTCTTCGTGTTCGGGCTCTCCCTGGGCGCGGTGGACGCCACGATGAACATGCAGGGCGTGGCAATCCAGGCCCGCGCCGGTCGCAGCATCATGCTCGGCTTCCACGCCTCGTACAGCCTCGGCGGCCTGGCCGGTGCCGGTGTCGCCGGGCTGTGCGCGTGGGGTGACGTTCCGCTGGTGTGGATGTACGCGGTGGCCGTCGTGGTCACCGTGCCGGCCCTGCTCGTGCTCGGCCCCGGCTACCTGGGAACGGACACCGCGATGCCGGTCGCCGACCCGGAACACGCGGCGGCCCGCAAGCTGCCGTGGCGCCCGCTGATCCCGCTGTGCCTGGTGATGACGTTCGCCTACATCGGCGACTCGACGGTGGCCAACTGGAGCGCGGTCTACCTGGAGAAGGTGCTGGACAGCTCCGAGGCGTTCGCGGTGGTCCCCTACATCGCGTACATGATCACCACACTGGTCGGCCGCAGCGTGGGCGACCTCGGCGTGCGCCGCTGGGGCATGGTCAACGTGGTCCGCGGCGGAGCCGTGGTCGCCGCCGCCGGCTTCGCGGTGATCATGGCCGCCCCGCACGCCGCGGTGGGTCTGCTCGGGTTCGTGATCCTGGGCGTGGGCCTGTGCGTCCTGGTCCCGCAGACCTTCGCCGCGGGCGGCCGACAGTCGCCGCAGGACGCCGACGAGGCGGTGGCCCGCCTCAACATCTTCAACTACGTCGGCTTCCTGGTCGGCACCCCGCTCGTGGGCGGGATCGCCGACCTCGCCTCGTTCCGCGTCGCGATGCTGGTGCCGCTGTTCCTGGTGCTCGCCGTGGTGCCGCTGGCCCGCGCCTTCGCCCCACACGGTGAACCCGCTCACGACCGATGATCGCGGGCCGACCCGGGCGGTAGCGTGACCGCATGAGTCGAGCGGTGCACGTGATGTGGGACGACCGGATGACCGGTTACGACTTCGGCTCGTGGCACCCGATGAAGCCGGTACGCCTGCGCCTGACCATCGACCTGATCCGTGCCTTCGGCCTGCACAACCTGCCGGAACTGCGGGTGTGCGCGCCGGGGATCGCCACCGACGAGCAACTGGCCACGGTGCATACCGACGCCTACGTCGCCGCCGTGCGCGCCGCTTCGCTCGATCCCCGAAAGGCCGATCCGGCGTTCGGGATCGGCACCGAGGACACCCCGGCGTTCGCGGACATGCACGACGTGTCCGCGCTGATCGCCGGCGCCTCGATCGCCGCGGCCGACGCGGTGTGGCTGGGACCGGAACACCCGGACGGCGCCGACCACGCGATCAACTTCGCGGGCGGCCTGCACCACGCGATGCCCGCCGCCGCGGCCGGATTCTGCGTCTACAACGACCCCGCGCTGGCGATCGCGCGCCTGCTCGAACTCGGCGCCGAACGGGTTGCCTACGTGGACATCGACGTGCACCACGGTGACGGTGTGCAGGAGGCGTTCTGGAACGACCCGCGCGTGCTCACCATCAGCCTGCACGAGAGCCCGCGCTTCCTGTTCCCGGGCACCGGCTTCCCGGACGAGGTCGGCGGGCCGGACGCCGAGGGCTTCGCGGTCAACGTCGCGCTCCCGCCCGGGATCGCCGACGCGGCCTGGCTGCGCACGTTCGACGCCGTGGTGCCGCCGCTGCTTGCGGCCTTTCGCCCGAACGTGCTGGTCACCCAGCACGGCGCGGACACCCACGTGGAGGACCCGCTCGCCCACCTCGCGCTGAGCGTGGACGCGCAGCGCACGGCGCACGCCGCGCTGCACGCGCTCGCGCACGAACACGCCGGCGGGCGCTGGATCGCCACCGGGGGCGGGGGCTACGCGGCGGTGGACGTGGTCCCGCGCACCTGGACGCACCTGGTCGCCGAGGCGGCCGGACACCCCATCGACCCCGCCCGGGACGTGCCGCTCGACTGGCGCGAGGAGGTCCGAATGCTGACCCGCGAAACGGGACCGCAGCGGATGACCGACGGCGGGACCGGCGATTTTCGGCCATTCTCTACGGGCTACGACCCGGCGGACCGGACCGACCAATCAATTCTGGCCACCCGGCGTGCGGTCTTCCCGGCGCACGGTCTCGACCCGATGTTCGACCTTTGACCCGGTACTCCAGACGCGTGCCGTGACCTCGACCCGTGACTCAAGGAGCTGTGCGTGACCGTTGCGGTTCCCACCCCCGCGGAGCTTCGCTCCCACCTCGTGCGCGGCCGGATCGCCGGCGACGTGGCGACCACGAGAGAGAACAACCTCCGGCACTACCGACTGATGAGCGAGCGGCACCCCGGCCATCTGTTCGGCCTCGAACCGGACGGTCGGTGGAACGCGGACGACGTGCTGGCCCTGATGGTGCGCCGTTGCGGAGTGGTCGCCGATCCCGGCCACCGCAACGGCCAGGACACCATCGACCCGGATCTGACCATCGCCGCCTTGGACGCGTACGCGGATCGGGTGATGCTGGCCGGCAAACGCCGCGAGCGGGTGATCGTGGCCACGGGCCACCCGAACGGCCTACAGGAGTGGTACCGCACGCTGGCGCGCGTGCTGCGCGACGCCGGGTGTACGCTCCTGCGCCCCGCCGCGGGCTGGACCTATCGCACGCCGACCGCCGAGGGCGGGCAGAGCCGCACGATCCGGTACCGGGGCGACGTCGCCATGGTCGTCGACGACGAGGGAGACTTCCGGCACACCCACTCCGCGCGCGGAATCCGGGCGATGCTGGCCGAGTTGGCGGCCGCGCGCGAGCCGCTTCCGGATCTGCTGATCGGCGACCACGGCTGGGCCGGAGGCGCCGGTCAGGCGGGTGTTCCCACGATCGGATTCGCGGATTGCAACGATCCCGCGTTGTTCGTGGCGGCTGAGGAGGGCCGGGTCGAGGTGGTCGTCCCACTCGACGACAACGTCGCGCCGCACCTGTACAAACCGCTCATGGCGTACGTGCTTGATCGGTCCGGACTGTCCGGAATCAATCCATAAAACAGCCTGATGGGCGATTCAGGTGGGATAACTACTCCTCTTCCCCACTGGTACCACACGCCACTACTCTGGAGGGACGCACGTGCGTGTGGCAGTCGCCGGAGGGGAAGCCGGCGCCCGACGCGTGCTGAATGGTTCGGTGCGTCATGGCTTCTGGAGAGAGGCCTCTCAACGAGGTCAACTTCTTGACTGTGGCCGAGGTGGCCGCGGTGATGCGGGTGTCCAAGATGACGGTGTATCGCCTGGTCCACAGTGGCGAGATGCCGGCCATCAGGGTTGGTCGGTCCTTCCGAGTTCCGGAGCAGGCCGTCCACGACTACCTGCGAGACTCCTACGTGGAAACAGCGTAGGGGGGCATTACGGACCGCCTCGTTTAGAGGTGGGCCGGGGCGGCGAGTAGGCTGGCCCCCAGTTGTGCGGGCTGATCCGGCTCCGCGCGGTAGGAACGTCACGTGAGCGAGGGTTGTCGGTGGGCTCTGTCATCAAGAAGCGTCGCAAGCGCATGGCGAAGAAGAAGCACCGCAAGCTTCTCAAGAAGACGCGTGTGCAGCGTCGCAACAAGAAGTAGGCATCCCACCGGCGTATGCCGCTGAAGCCTTGGGCGACCGCCCGTCGTGTTCCCTTCCGGGGACGCGTCGGGCGGTCGTCGTGCGTTTCGGGGTGTTGCGGATGGATGTCTCGGCGGGCGGGTCCGAGATGCCGGCGTGAACGCCTCGTAAACGCGCGCCCGGCGGGTAGTCGGGACGGATACGTTGGAACTTGCCGCCTCGCGTATGCGTTCCGTAACCATTCGGCTGCGTGGCGATCACCTGGCGGGCAAACATGGGCGGGGGGAGGCACAGCATGGGACGTGTCGTCATGGTCACCGGTGTAGCCGGCGACCCGGGGGCCGATTTCGTACGGATGATCCGCGACGAACCGGGCGTCGATCGGGTGATCGGGGTCGACATGGTCGAGCCCGCGTCCGCCCCCGACGGAGTGGACTTCGTGCTCGCCGACATCCGCAACCCGATGATCGCCAAGGTGGTCGCCTCGGCGGCGGTGGACACCGTGGTGCACCTGAGCCCCAGCGAGGTGCCGCCGATCCACGGCGGCGCGGTCTCGATCAAGGAGACCAACGTCATCGGCACCATGCAGCTGCTCGCGGCCTGCCAGAAGGCGCCGTCGATCCGCCGCCTCGTGGTGCGCTCGACCACCGCCGTCTACGGCGGTTCGCCGCGCGATCCCGCGCTGTTCGCGGAGGACACCGAACCGCGCGTGCAGCCCTCCGCCGGCTGGGCCAAGGACGCCGTCGAGATCGAGGGCTACGTGCGCGGCTTCGCCCGGCGCCGGCCGGATGTCGCGGTCACGGTGCTGCGGTTCGCGCCGCAGCTCGGGCCGCGGACCGATTCGCCGATGGGCTCCTACTTCGGGCTCCCGGTGTTGCCGACGGTGCTCGGCTACGACCCCCGCCTGCAGTTCGTGCACGAGGACGACCTGCTGGAGGCACTGCGGATCGCCGTGCTGGCCGATCGGCCGGGCACCTACAACATCGCCGCCGAGGGGGTGCTGTTCCTGTCCCAGGCCGCGCGTCGGCTGGGCCGACCGGTGTTGCCCTTCCCGGCCGCCGCGGTCGGTCTGGTGAATCAGGGTTTGCGCCGCGCGGGATCGGTGCACCTGTCCGCCGAGCAGGTGCGGCTGCTCACCCATGGGCGTGTGGTCGACCCCACGCGCGCCCGGGAGAAACTGGGCTTCGTCGCGGCCAGGAGCACGGCCGAGACGTTCGCCGACTATGCCTGGGGTCGATATTCGGCCGGCCTGTTGGACCCGAGGCGCCTGGCACAGGTGCCCGATCGACTCGCCACGTTGCTGCTCACCAGGAGGAGCCCCGATGGGTGACGCCCGGATCATTCCCTTCGACGGTGCCGCCTCCGGGGCGCGGACGCCCGCGCCCCGGTCGGGGCGACGGACCACCCGACCCGCGCGGGCGGTCCGGGTACCCGAGCCGGTCGAGGGCGAGGTGCCGGTGCGGTCGATCGAGGGGCGCTCGGCCGAGGAGCGGCCGGCCCGGGAGCGGTCGGTCCGCGAGCGTGAGGAGAGCGCGGGCGCGGGTGCGGGACCCAGGCGGGCGCCGGGGACCGGGCGCTCGGTGCTCGGGTCGCTCGCGGGCGCGGTCGGCGGGGTCGTGGGCGGTGCCGCCGCCGGGCTGCTGGACGGCGTGGCCGGACCGGGCTGGGAGGAAAAGGCCGCGGACGGGCTCGCCTTCCTCCGCCGGCGGATCACCGGTGACTACGAGGTGGACGAGTTCGGTTTCGACCCCGAGCTCAACGACAAGCTGATGGCCGCGCTGCGGGTGGTCTACGAGCAGTATTTCCGGGTCGAGGTCAGCGGCCTGGAGAACATCCCGGCCAAGGGCGGTGCGCTGATCGTCGCCAACCACTCCGGCACGCTGCCCGTGGACGCGCTGATGACCCAGGTGGCGGTGCACGACCACCATCCTGATCAGCGCAATCTGCGGCTGCTCGCCGCAGACCTGGTCTTCCAACTGCCCCTGGTGGGGGCGGTGGCGCGCAAGAGCGGACACACCCTCGCCTGCCACGCGGACGCCGAACGCCTGCTCGCCAAGGGCGAATTGGTCGGGGTGTGGCCCGAGGGCTACAAGGGCCTGGGCAAGCCGTTCAGCGAGCGGTACAAGTTGCAGCGCTTCGGGCGCGGCGGTTTCGTCTCGGCGGCGCTGCGCACCGGGGTGCCGATCGTGCCGTGCTCGATCGTGGGCGCCGAGGAGATCTATCCGATGGTGGGCAACGTGCGTACGCTCGCCCGGCTGCTGAACCTGCCCTACTTCCCGGTCACTCCGATCTTCCCGCTGCTGGGCCCGCTCGGCCTGGTGCCGCTGCCGACCCGGTGGCGGATCGAGTTCGGCGCGCCGATCCGCACCGACGCGTACGCGCAGGAGGCGGCGGACGACCCGATGGTGGTGTTCAACCTCACCGACGAGGTGCGCGAGACCATCCAGCACACCATCTACCGGCTGTTGATGCAGCGTCGGTCGGTTTTCTTCTAGGGCGTCGGGGGGGGGGGGGCCCACGCACCCCCCCCCCC
>NZ_JBEXCV010000208.1:0-12255 GCF_040605455.1 Embleya sp. NPDC005575
TACCCCGTTTTATCTACTCTCTTTCCTTTCACGACGCTTTTGCGTTGTCCGGGACGGGGTTCGTGGCGGAGCCGGACGGGGGGCCGGGACGGTCCCGGGGGGCCCCGGAATTGCCGGGTCGGGCCCGGCCGAGCGGCCGGGCCCGAGGCCCGGTCACTCCTGGGGCGCGGTTTCCGCCGGCTCGCGGGTCAGCCAGTCGTGCCGGATCTCCCCCGTCTCGCCCGTCGGCTCGTGCGGGCGCCGCACCGGCAGCAGCACCTCGACGCGGGTGCCGGGTCCGGGCGGCGCGGTGCCGACGCAGACCTGTCCCCGGTGCAGCGCCACCTGCTGGGCGACCAGGGTCAGGCCCAGGCCGGCCCCCGGGCTGTCCGAGCCCCGGCGGAACCGCTCGAACACCTCCTCGCGCCGCTCGACGGGTATCCCCGGGCCGTCGTCGTCCACTCGAATCCGGGCCCCGCCGGCGTCGATGTCGACACCGATGCGGATCGAGGCCGCACCGTCCGGTCCACGTCCGCGTCCGTGCACGAGCGCGTTGCCGATCAGGTTGTCCAGAAGCAGCCGCAGCCCCGGCCGCAGACCGTCCACTCGGACCTCCTGAGGTGCGGACACCACCACGTCCGCGCCCGGATGCCGCATCCGCGCGTCGCGGGCCGCCTCGTGCGCCAGTTCGCCCAGGTCGACTCGCTCGAAGGCCTGCTCGTCGGCCAGATCCCCCTGCGCGAGCGCGCGAAGCGACGCGAGCAGGGACAGGATGCGCTCCTGCCCGGCCGTGAGGTCGCCCAGGATCTCGGCGCGCTCCGCCGGTGTCAGGTCGGGATAGGCCGCGAGCACGTCCAGGTCGGTGCGGATGCCGGTGAGCGGTCCGCGCAGTTCGTGGTCCACCGTCGCGGCGAACGCGCGTGCCGTCTCCAGTGCTTCGCGGGTGCGGGCGGTCTGCGTGTCGTAGCGACCGAGCACTGCCGCGAGCGTGCGGCCGAGGTCGTCCACCTCGGCCACGCCGGACGGCAGGTGTACGTCCGGGCGCGCTTCGTCGTCCGGCTCGATCGCGGCCGCGCGTCGGCCCAACGCGCGCAACGAGCGGGTCGCGCCGGCACCCACGGCGAGGCCGGCCAGCGCCGAGATCGGTACGGCGAACGCGGCGACGACGAGCACGCGCCGACGCAGCAGCGCGGTCCGCGCGTCGGTCTCGGTGGTCGGCTCGAACACCCGCAGGGTGCCGGCGCCGCCGCGGGCCGCGCCGAGCGGACGGGTGACCATGCGCCAGGCCTTGCCGTCGGCGCGGACCGTGACCGGGCCGCGGTGCCGGGAGTCCGGCAGCTTCACGTCCGGCGGCGGTTGCGGTCCCGCGGACACCGGTCCACCGGGCAGTTCGACCCGTACGCCCAGGTCGAGTGCACCATCGAGCAGCTTGTTCTCCCGGGCGCGGACCGCGTTCTCCCGATCGTTCTCCACGGCGCGCAGCAGCGCTCGCGCGTCGGGTGCGAGGTGGTCGGCGCGCTGCCGCAGTGCCGCGTCCTGGCGCTGGGTCACGTCGGCGGTGACCCAGCGCACGACCAGGGTTCCGGCGGCGATCACCAGAAGCGGGACGAGGACGCCCACGGCCAGCGCGATCCGGGTGGACAGCCGCATGGTCGGGCGGCGGCGCGCCGTGGCCGCCCGCTCCTCGTGGACGGTCATCCGCGGCCGTCCACCCGCAGGACGAAGCCGACCCCGCGTACGGTGTGCAGAAGGCGTGGTCGGCCGCCGGCCTCCAGCTTGCGGCGCAGGTAGCTGACGAAAGTGTCGACGACGTCGGTACGGACCTCGAAGTCGTAGCCCCAGACCCGGGCCAGCAGCTGATCGCGGGTCAGCACCTGGCCGGCGTTGCGCACGAACACGTCCAGCAGGGCGAACTCGCGTCTGGTCAGGTTCACCGGCTCGCCGTCGTTGGTGGCCAGGTGCGCGGCGGCGTCCAGAACGAGCGGGCCCGCCCGGAGCACGGCCTCGCCCGGGGGGGTCGGGGGTCGGCGGCGCAGCAGCGCCCGCAGGCGGAGTTCGAGTTCGCGCAGGTCGAACGGTTTGACGAGGTAGTCGTCCGCGCCCGACTCCAGGCCGGTGATCCGGTCGGCCGTCTCGTCCCGGGCGGACAACATCAGGACCGGGGTCTCGATGCCTCGGGCGCGCAGCGTCGCGCAGACCTCGATGCCGGAGCAGCCGGGCATGGCCACGTCCAGGACGATCACATGCGGTGCGCGGGGTGTGGGGTGCTCGGCGCTGCCGGTGACGGCGAGAGCCGCCGCGCCGTCGGAGGCGAGCAGCACCCGATAGCCGGCCAGGCGCAGGCCCCGTTCGAGGGCGCGGCGAATGGCGGGGTCGTCGTCCACGACGAGGATGCGCGGCGGCTCGCCCGCGTCCCGAACCCGCCCCTCGTCGTCGATTCCTGGAGTCGTGGTCATCGTGTGCCGTCCCGCGTTCGCCGGCCCCCCGGAGGTGGGGAGACTCTACGTCGATCCGCGGTGGGGGACGCGGCCGGTCGGCCCGCAGTTCCATACGGCCGGTCCGGACCCGAGGGCGCCCCGCGCCGGGGTCCGGTGCGGGGCGCGGCGGGTCGCGGTCAGGCGCTGGTACGGCGCGGTAGCTTCCAGCCGGGGCGCGGAAAGTGGCAGGTGTAGCCGTGCGGGTAGCGCTCCAGGTAGTCCTGGTGCTCGGGCTCGGCCTGCCAGAAATCGCCCAGCGGCTCCAACTCGGTCACCACGTCGCCCGGCCACAGGCCGCTGGCCTGCACGTCGGCTATGGTCTCGACGGCCGTCGCGCGCTGCTGCTCGTCGGCGTAGTAGATCGCCGAGCGGTAGCTCCGGCCGATGTCGTTGCCCTGGCGGTCCCGCGTGGTCGGGTCGTGGATCTGGAAGAAGAACTCCAGGATGTCGCGGTAGGTCGTTACCGACGGATCGAAAAGGATCTCGATCGCCTCGGCATGGTCACCGTGGTTGCGGTACGTCGCGTTCGGGACGTCACCGCCCGAGTAGCCGACTCGGGTGGCCGTCACGCCCGGTTGCTTGCGGACCAGGTCCTGCATCCCCCAGAAGCAACCGCCGGCCAGAACCGCCTTCTCCACCTGTGCACTCATGTCACAACTCCTGACTGGTTCGCCTGCTCACCCGGGAGGAGAACAAGCGACGCGGCACGGGTGTTCCCGTCGGCCACCGAAGCCGGGATCACGCCCTCGCCCTGTCGATGCCGCACCCTGTCGATCCGGCACCGGCCCGGAGCACGTGGCCCCGCGCCACCCGCACCTCGGCCGTCGGCGGGCCGGTCAGCCGATCCGGTCGAACCCTTCGTCGGCGCCGGGGCCGGCGACGCGCGCCGAGCGGGCCACGGCCGGCGCGGCGGTCGGATCCGCTTCGTCGGCGCAGACCGTGCCACGCGGCGGCGGGTTCAGGTCGGTCAGGTAGGCCGTCGCCGCCGCCTTGGCACACGCGCTGCGACCGAAGGCGGTGTGCCCCTCGGCCCGGAAGGTGAGCAGCCGACCGTTGTCCAGCCGTTCGGCCGGCGCGACCGCGTCCCGGTACGGAGTGTCGGGATCGCCGGTGGTGCCCAGAACCAGGATGGGCGCCGAACCATACGCCCGGTACGAGCCCTGATGCCGGCTGACTCGCTCGCCACTCCACTGCAGACAGGCCGGGGCGTGGTTGTGGTCGTAGGTGGGCGGGCCGAATCCGATGGCCGGGCCGAGCAGCGGTGCGTCGCGCGCGTTGGCGCGCACGTTGCGCTCCAGCCGGGCCATGTCCTTCGGGTAGACGCGGTCGACGCACTCCACGGCGATGTTCGCGGTGAGGAAGTCGAAGCTCGCCGGTGACGGCGGCCGGAGCAGGAACGCGGTGCCGTCGCGCAGTTCCGCCTGGCGCAGCGCCGCGCCGAACGCGGGCCACACCGCCTTGCCCTCGTTGATGTTGAACATCAGGCGATAGGCCAGGGTGTAGCCGTTGGCGAGGGCCCCGAAGGGGGTGGGGACCGGATGGGCGTCGAGTTCGTCGACCAGGCGGTCGAACGCGCCGCGCGCGTCGCCGCCGCCGAATCCGCAGCCGGTCGGATCGGTGCCGCACCAGTCGAGAAAGCGGCCCATCGCGCCGTCGAGCGCGAGGTATTGCGGCCGGTCGTAATCGTAGGGGCGGCTTGCGTAGTTCACCGGGTCGTAGGCGCCGTCGAGCACCATGGCACGGACTCGTCCCGGATAGCGGTCGGCGTAGACGGTGCCGACGAAGCTGCCGAACGAGCGTCCGTAGAAGGAGAGCCGGCGCTCCCCCAAGGCCTGGCGCAGCAGGTCCAGGTCACGGGCGACGTAGTCGGTGCCCATGAAGGGCAGCACGTCGCCGGCCTTGGCCGCGCAGGCGGCGTCGAAGTCCCGCGCGGTGGACACCGCCCGTGCGTAGCCGCCCGGGCCCGGGTGTCCCGGCGCCTGTTCGATCTCCCGGGTGTAGCGGGCGTCGTCCCAGCATTCGTACGGCGCGCTGCGGGCGATTCCGCGTGCGTCGAAGCCGAACACGTCGAATCGGTCTCGCAGTTCGGCGGGCAGCGCGGCGTGGTTGCCGCGGACGAAGTCGACGCCCGAGTTGCCCGGTCCGCCCGGCTGCATGACCAGCGTGCCCAGTCGTCGGGTCGGATCCGCGGCCTTGTGGCGGATCACCGCCAGGGTGAGCGTGCGGCCGTGCGGGTCGCGGTAGTCCAGCGGTACCAAGGCGTTCGCGCAGTCGAAGGTCGCGTCCTGGGCGCAGGGGGCCCAGGCCAGGGTGGGCGTCGGCGGCGTGTCCGAGGCTGCGGCGGAGGCGTCGGCCGAGCCGACCCCGATGAGCGACAGGCCCGCCACGGCGACCGCGGCGGCCCGCAGGCGCAGCGTGCGCCGACGGGCCGGGGAGGCCGGCCGGTTCCGGCGGGCGGATTCATGGGCCGGGTCGCGGGTGGCGCCGAAGGCGTGGCGGTCGGGCGTCATGGTTCCGATTCCGTTCCGGGCGTGGGCGATCGGGCTCCGCCCGCAATATCCCAGACCGACGCCCTCGCGTGGGCGAAATACCCGGGTCGCCGGCCGTCACCGATACCCGAATCCGGTCCGGCGGACCCGGGGGCGTCCCGCGTGGTCCGATCCCGTACCTCGGCGCGCTGGAGAAGCAGTCGCCCAGTGGTTCCCACCCGGCTGCTTCTGCGGTGCGGTGAGGCGAGCGTCCTTCGGTGTGGCGAACAAGCGCGGCGAGGAGCCTGAAGGGCGGACGCCACACGAACCCGCCGAGATCCGGCGGGATCCAACGGGATCCGCCGGACAGCGCCGGGCGCGCGTCAGTCGATTCCCGGAGCGAGGCCGGCGTCGATCTGCACATGGTGCGTGTCCACGCCGCAGACGAACCACTTCCCGTTCTCCCGCCGCAGGTCGACGGCATAGGGGGACGCGGTGTGGTCCTGGCCGGTGATGTTCACGTTCACCGTGGCCGAGTTGTCCTCCTGGGTGGAACTGTCCAGCGAGAAGGTGAACCCGCCGCCCTCGCCGGCAAACGCCCGCTCGGCGTTCCCGCCGTGCGTGCCGCCGCAGTCGCCGTAGAACGGTGCGGGCGAAGCACCGCCGGCCACGGCCCGCAGGTAGTCCCGCGTGACGTCGTGTATCGGCCCGTCGAACATGTCCGGTGTCATCGAGCACGAGGCGACCACCAGGGCCGCCAGAATCGGGGCGATCCCGGACACCACCCGTGCTCGCGTTCTTCGCCTGCCTGCGCCACTCATCACGGTCCCCCCACTCGGTTGTCGAAACCGTTGGAGAGTAGCGCGAACACGCTTGCGAACATTGGGGCTTCTCCCTCTGCTGCGGCCTGCGATCCGCTTCGCGCCGCTCGGTCGATCCGTGGCACATTCGATCGAGTGTGCGTCCGGCAACGGTGACCGCCACCGCGCTCGCCCGGGCCGAGAGGCGACACACGTGCGCCCGAGTCGCGATGTCGGCGGGCGCTTCGACGCGACGCCGTCGCCGCCGACCACAGCGGCGCGCCACCTCCCGCTGCCGCCCGGCGGATCCTCGTCCACCCGAGTGCACCCCACCGCTCGACCGCAGTCGACCGACCGGACCTGCCGACAGCTGGCAACTCACCTGATTCGCACCGGAGTTGCACACCTTCGGATGGCATCTGCGGGCGCCGGGCCACCGAGCGGCAATCGTCCATAAGTGTTATATAAAGCTACTTAGGGTGATTTTCGCACCATAAGAGGCAACTTTCCGCTTTGCCGTCGCGTTCCCCATCGGACCGCCGATCACGCGCCGGCTGCTAAGGAGAGATCGTCCCTGATGCGTACCAGTCGTGTCTTTTGCAGCACCGTAGCCGCCGGCCTATTGGCTGTCGCCATGGGAGGCACTGCCCTTGCCTCCGATGGTCCCGGCGCGCAGACCAAGGACATCAAGGCCGAGGCGTCAGGCGCCAACAGCGGATCCGCCGACGAGCAGAGCGCCAAGAAGGAGGGTGGCGCCCCGAACTGCTCCCGCCCGGCGGACGACTGCTCGACCAAGCCGGCGCACAAGCCGACCGACAAGCCGACCGACAAGCCCGTCCACAAGCCGGCCGAGAAGCCCATGGACAAGCCGGCCGACAAACCGTCCGAGAAGCCCATGGACAAGCCGTCCGAGAAGCCCATGGACAAGCCGTCGGACAAGCCCATGGACAAGCCGGTCCACAAGCCGGCCGACAAGCCCATGCCCAAGCCGGTCCACAAGCCGGACGACAGGCCGATGGTGATCATCGGCGACGTCACCAACAACCACATCGTCCACAACACGACCATCAACCACACGACCAACGTGGTGAACAATCACAAGACCGTCGTGGTCGACCACAAGCCCGCCAAGAAGCCCGAGGCAGCGAAGCACACCGACCACAAGCACAAGCAGGTGACGCCCAACCGTCACCACGAGGCCCACCCGGTGGCGGCTCCCCACACCACCCAGACCAAGACCGTCCCGGTCGGCTCCGTCGCCGGCGGTGCGGGTGGCACCACCGGCGTCGACGACAACCTGCTCGGTCTGGGCGCCGCCCTCGCCGTCGCCGGTGCCGGTGTCGGCGCCTTCGTGCTGCGTCGGGGCAGCCTGCGTGGCTGACACACCTCTCGTACGCCGCGCCGGCCGCCGCCTCATCCTGGCGGCGGCCGTCGCGGTGCTCGTCGTTGGCATCGTGCTCGCCGTATTCGGTTACCAGCAGCGGCGACCACCGACCGCGGCCACGGCCGCGCCCAAGGTCGTATCCACGACCACCCCCTCCCCAGCCCCACCGGCCGCGCCCGCGGTCGAGGGCCCGCTCCTGTCCCGCTCCGAGCCGGCTACGGTCGACATCGCGGAGATCGGCCTGCACGCCCCCGTCACCGCGGTCGGCCTCGACACCGAAGGCAGCGTCCAGGTGCCGCCCCCCGATCAGAGTCGGCGGGCCGGCTGGTACGACCAGGGACCGACCCCGGGTGAACTGGGCCCCGCCGTGCTGGTCGGCCACCTCGACTCGACGTCCGGCCCCGCCGTCTTCTACGACGTGGGCACCGTACGCGCGGGCAGCACCGTCGAGATCCGCCGCGCCGACCGAAGCACCGCGGTGTTCACCGTCGATACCGTCGAACGTTTCTCCAAGGCCGACTTCCCCACGCAACGCGTGTACGGCGACCTGAACCGGGCCGAACTGCGCCTGATCACCTGTGGCGGCGACTACGACCCCGAGCAGGGCGGCTACCAGGACAACACGGTGTTGTTCGCCCACCTGACCGGATCCCGCTGACCCTCGCGGCTCGGGCCGCCCTCCCGCGACCGAGCCGCGATCAGGCGTCCCGTCGTCGGATGCGCACGCTCACCGCGGCCAACGGCCCGGCTCCGCCCGCGCCGAGGCCCTCGGACACCGCAAACAGGGCCGGGGCTCCCCGAGTTCGGGTGGCCGGGCGGTTGGCCGGATCCGCCCGCTGCCACACTGATCGGATGGGCGGCGGCAGGCCGGCGCCCGCGCGCGCCGATGGTCGGCGCGCACGGAAGGGGCGAAGGACCGTGCTGAGCAGGGCCATCTCGACACTGTGGCGGCACGCCGATCCAAGCCTGGTCACCCGCCTCGCGGCACGCTGCGACCCGGGCGGGCGCGGTCGGCTGCTGGCCGAACTGTCGGATGTTCCGGGAGTGGTCGACCACGCGCTGGCCCACGGCGAACGCAGCGACCACCTCGCCCTCGCCCGGCACGATCGACTGCGGCGCGCGGTGCTGGAGCAACTGGTGGCGCTCGACGACCCCGAGGTGGATCGGCACGTCTTCGTCAATCCGCGCGCCGACACCCGCGTTCGGCGCCGGATCCTGAGCCGCGACCTGGACCCCGGGCTGCACGAGATGTTGTCGTCCACCCGGACCGGGATCTACGCGCTGGCCCTCGTCCACGCGCGGGACCCGCGGTTGATCCGGCATGGGCTGATCGTGCTGGGCCGGTTGCCCAACCGGCCGCATGTCGAGCGGGCCCGGCTCCGGGCCCTCGCCGGGCTGTGGCGGGCCGAGGGACCGGAGGCGGTGGCCGCCGCGTTGTCCGTCGGTCGGTACCGCACCCGGGTGGTCGCCCCGCTCGTGCGCGCGGCACTCGACGCGCCCGAGGGGCTGATGCTGCTGGAGGTCGGGGCCTGCGCCGGACCGGACGGCGACGAGTTGATCGCGCTGCTGCGGGCCCGCGGGTTGCGGCGCGGCGAGGCCCGCCACGTGCTCTCGATCGTGGAAACGCCGCCGAACTGGGGCGCGTTGGTGCGTGCGCATCGGCAGACCCCGTTCACCCCCGCGGTCGCCGCGGCGCTGGCCGGCACCGAGGGCTGCCCGCCGGAGGCGGTGGTCGAGTTGGACTCCGCCGTCGACCACAACAACCGGCCGCTGGAGCGAGCGCTGCTGGAGCAGGTGTTGACTCCCGAGCGCTTCCTGCACGCGGCGCGCCCCGCGTGGCGCGTGCTGCGCTCCGTCGACGACTTCGCCCCGCGCTCCGCGCAGACCGCCGCCTTCGGCCCGTTGCTGACGGCGCTGGCCCCGCTGTTGCCGACCGATGTGGACGGCTGGCTGCGCCTGGCCCGCCGGGGGCCGGGATATCCCGGGACGGTCCCCGACCTGCTGCGGCACGTCGCGCGGCCGGCTGGTATACCCGAACCGACAACCGACGCACCGCGAACGCCCGCACCGGCGCACCCGATCGAGCCGGCCGCCGGCACATGCGATCTGGTCCGCGGCGCCGCCAGTCCGCTGTCGCTGCTGCTGAGCCGGGCCGAGCCGGACCTGGCGGCCGAGGTGGTCTCCGCGCTGGATCCGGCGGACCTGCTCGCGTTCGGCGCCGGCCGGCACACCCCGGCCCCGGCGGTCGCGGTCGCGCTCGCCCGCCGTTGGCCCGGCAAGCTGCCGCACCGGCTCGCCCGGCGGATCACCGCACGCCACGACGCCGTTCGGGCCCTGGAGGCGGTGGGCGACGAGCTCACTCCCGAAGTGGTCGAGGCCCTCTCGGAGACCGACGAGGGCATCTGGTTCTTCGATCCCCGATACGGCCGGATCCACTACCGCGTCGAGGGCTGCGTGTCGGCGACGGACGTGGCGACGTGGCCGGCCCCGGGACCGCTGCGCGCGCTGCCGCCCCGGGTGCCGCCCGCGTTGTGGACCCGCCTGGCCGAGGAGCCGGAACCCGCGCCCGCTCCCACCCGGGACCCGACGGTCGCCATCGCGGCGTATCACCCGGACTGCCCGGAAGCGCTGATCTCCACCCTCGTCCGGCGCCAACCGGGCTTCTTCTCCTCCGGGTCGATCCGATCGCCCGCGGTCGCGCGCACCCTGGTCGCCGACCCTCCCGTACGCGACCTGCTCATCTGGGAGGTGGGCGACCTCCTGCGCGACGGCCTGCTGACCCCGACGGAAATCCTCTCCGGGGCCCGGCCCGCCGCACACGCCCTGCTCGTCTGCCGCGACTACGCCGGCGACCTGGTGCGCGGGCACCTGCGCGAGGACGTCGACGCGTGGATCGTGGCGTCGAACCTGCTGTCCGACTTCGCCGGAACACCCGGGGAACTCCTGGCCACCGCGGCGGCCGTGGCCTCCTGACCCGACCGGCGCGGCCGGGCCCGCCCATCCGCGGAAGCGGTCGCTCGGCGCGGGTCGGCATGGATCGCCGACGTGTCCGGCTGCTCGGCCACGTGCGACGCGGTGTACACGTAGTCGATCAGCCCACCCCTCGACCGCGCAGCCGCTCTCGCCCACCGTGCCGCTCCCGCACGTCGTGGCGCGGCCACCGGTCACGCCACCGGGGGCTCCCGCCGGCGAGTTCGTCGATCCGCACGGCGCAGCGCGCCGGTCGTCCGAGTGTCGTCCGCCGAGGGTGCGCCGGCGGGCGACCGGAGCGCACGCGTCGGATCGCGATCGAGCCCGCGGCGATCGCCCGGGGCGTCGCGTTCGCGATCGAGCAGCCGGCGGTCGTCGAGCTCACCGAAGCTCGTCGTCATGCCCCCTTCGTATCGCCCCGCCCCGACATCCCGACTCCACCCTCCGTCATCAACTTTTGTTGACGCGCCGATCTACCATCAACTAAAGTTGATGCGTGATCGAGGCCAAAGACGTTCCCTCGCCCGAGCATCCCGAGGATGCGTTCGCGGCCGTGGTCGCACTGCGCAACCTCGCGGCCGCGTTGGAGCGATCCGCAGTGGACCACGCACTCGCCCAGGGCTGGACCTGGAACCACATCGGCCAGGCCCTGGGCATGAGCGCCCAGGCCGCCCACAAGCGACTGGCACCGAACCGACGAGCACCGCAACAGGACCGGTAACCGACCGGACCGCCAACCTTCTTAAGGAACGACCGTGGGTATTCGAAGCGCGATACACGACATGGGTGCGATGAAGCGCCTGCTCACCGGCGCCGAGGAGGAGGCTCGGGCACTCGGCGAGGACTCCCCCGGCCCCGAGCACCTGCTGATCGCCGCCCTCACCTTGCCCGACGACTCCGCCCGCACGGCCCTGGCCGCCTCCGGCGCCGACGTCGAGGACGTGCGCCGCGCCCTCGCCGAATCCCATGCCACGGCGCTGCGTTCGGTCGGCATCGACGCCGACGCGCTGCCGGCGGCCTCGCCCGCCCCCGCCCCGCGCGGGCCCTACCGGGCCACCGGCAGCGCGAACGAGGTGTTCCGGCGCGCCGTCGCCATCGCCAAGGCCGAGCGCCCCGGGAAACTGCGCACGGCGCACGTCCTGATCGCCGTCGCCGAACTCGAACACGGCACGGCCGCCCGTGTGTTGCGCAACCTGACGATCGACCCTCAGACCCTGATCGCGACCGCCCACGCGAGCGTCCGCGACGACAACCGCGGCGGCCGGTGAGGACCCGATGACCGTCGTGCGTCGCGCCATCTTCCGGCCCGTCCCCAAGCCGTGGGACACCCTGTCGTGGGTGCGGGTCCCCGACGGACTGGAATTCACCCTCTACGCCATCATCGAACGCGAAGGGGGCCGCAACCCCGTCGTCCCGGCCACCCACGACGAACAGGCCCGTTGGCGGTGGGCTCACGACACCTTCGAGACCGAACTGCGCGCCGCCGACTCCGAGGTCCGCTGGGCACACGGCATACGCACCAGGTCCGGTTTCATGGTCGACGTTCGCCAGGTGCGGCTGCGCCGCTACGACCTGATTCCGGGCCGCGGGAAACGCTCCCGACAGGCATGGGAGCACTGCGCGGCCCGCATGCACGCGGCCGACGCGGTCTACCGACCGGTCCGCGAGGAGATCGAGGCACGCCTGAACCCCGCCGCCGTGCGCGAGTCCTGATCCGAGCCGGCCGACGCCCGGGCGCACCCGCTCCGATCGCGACCGGCCCCGCCACACCCCCCAACCCCCGTCCGAAGCCCGGCCGTTGCCCTACTCGGCCATCGACGCCGGTAGTTGCGAACGACCTTGCGCAACGCTCTTGCGCGAGCCGCGACGCACCGCGGTCCGTGCCGACGGCCGCGTCGCCGCGACCCGTTCGATTCCGAGCCGACGACACCCCGGCACACCCGCCGGAGGCCGCCCTTCCCGGACCTCGGGAAGGGCGGCCTCCGGTGCGAACAACTCGCGTCAGGCGCGCAGGCGGGCCATCCAGGACTCGATCTCGTCGGCCGCTCGCGGCAGGCCGGCCGAAAGGTTCCGGTTGCCGTCCTCGGTGACCAGGATGTCGTCCTCGATCCGCACCCCGATGCCGCGGTACTCCTCGGGCACCGTCAGGTCGTCGGCCTGGAAGTACAGCCCGGGCT